>DASQTS010000251.1:0-7339 GCA_035641775.1 Thermoleophilaceae bacterium | reverse complement strand
GGGTCAACACGTTCGCCACCCGGGGGCTGAAGCCGGACCTGACGTTCCTGCTGGACCTGTCGCCGGCGGACGCCGCGGGCCGCGCAGGCGAGAGCGACCGTTTCGAGGACGAGGGCGAGGAGCTCCAGGAGGCGGTGGGCGCGGCGTACGAACATCTAATGGAGGCCGACCCGGAGCGCTGGCGGCGAATCGACGCGACGCGCTCGCCGGACGAGGTGCACGCTGACGTGCTGGCAGCGGTGAAGGACGCGCGCGAATGAGCGTCGTTCTGGCGGGGACGGAGGACCACCCGCAGGCGAGGATGGTGCTGTCAACGGCGCTCGACTCGGGGCAGCCATCGCACGCGTACCTGTTCCATGGTCCGGCCGGGACCGGGAAGCGAACGGTGGCGCGGGCGTTCGCAGCGGAGCTGCTGGCTGAGGGATCGCCCGATCCGGACGGTGCTCGCGCCCGCGTGATGCACGGGGCGCATCCGGACTTGACCTGGGTGGCGCCGACTGGCGCGCACGTGATGAGGGTGGACGACGTGGAGGGGCCAGTCGTCTCGGCCGCCACCCGAACGCCATTCGAAGCGCGCCGCCGCGTCTTCGTGCTGGAGCGCGTGGACACGATGAACGACGAGGTGGCGAACCGGCTGCTGAAGACGCTGGAGGAGCCGGCGTCGTACGTGCACCTGATCCTGATGACGGACGCGCTGGGGCGCGTGCTGGAGACAGTGGTTAGTCGCTGCCAGCTCGTTCGGTTTGACCCACTGCCGGCGGCGACGATCGCGGCGCATCTCGTGGCCGAGCGGGTCCCCACCGAGCGAGCAGAGGCGTGCGCGCGGCTGGCTTTGGGGAACGAGTCTCGCGCGCGCTACCTGGCGTCCGCGGAAGGCGAGGCGCTGCGAGCGGACGTGGAGCGGCTGGTGCGAGCTGCGCTGGCGGGCGGAGCGTCCGCGGAGGCGCCGGAGCCATGGCGACCGCTGCTCGAGCGAGCTGAGGCGCGCCGGGCCGAGGTGGAGGAGACGATCGCCGCTGAGGCTAGGAAGCGGCTCGAGCTGGAGCCAAAGGGTCGCGAGCGGAAGGCGATCGAGCGCGAGTACGAAGAGATGGCGAAGCGCGACGGGCGACGAGCGCGAACGCAATCGCTCGACCTCTCGTTGACGCTGGCAGCGCTGACATTCCGCGACCTGATTTGCCTGGCCGAGGCGGCACCCGAAGCGGTGCTGGCCGCTGACCATGCCTCAGCGCTCGCGGAGCAGGCGCGAAGCCGCGACCCCCGCCGGCTGCGCGAAGCGGCGGAACGCTGCGAAGAGGTGCGCCAGTCCCTGGAGCTGAACGTGACCGAGGACCTGGCGCTCTCGGCGCTGGGCTTCAGGCTGGCGGCGCTGGCGGGAGCGCGCTAGCCGAGCGTCGGCTCGGCCACGAGGTAGTAGAACGCGAGCGCCATCACCGCCGTGGCGCCCGCCCAAAGAGCGGCCCACATGGCGCGCTCATGCGGCTTCATCTGAGGCCGGGCGACGAAGAAGATCACGGCGAGCTCGAAGACGACGCATGCCGCCACGAAGATCCACCAATCCCAGAGGTCCGTGAGCGCCATGACGAGGTAGAGCGGCACCTGCGTGCCGGCAACCGCGCCGATCGCCGAGACAATGAAGACGAGGTACTCGTTATAGGAGTCCCGGTAGAGCGGGACGGCAGGGTTAAAGGCCTCGAGCCAGCGATTCGGACGGTTGGGTCGGTCCTGCGCCATGAGGCGCGCATCCTAATACCGGACGATGAAGTGCTTGTCAGCGTGGTCGGCCTGGAGCTCGACGACAGCGGCGGCCCCGCGGCAAGCAACCACGCGACACGGCTTGATCGCGCGCCGAATCGCCACGGGCCAGCCCCAGCGATCGAGAAACACGACGTCGATGGGGAATCGCATGCCGAAGGTATGGACCGACCGACACCGCGGAAACAGAAGCGCCGAGCCCTCCGGCGGAGTGTGCCGCCCCGCCAACCCGCGGACCCGCTGCCAAGCCGAAGCCGCGACGATAACCCGCACAAAGAACTAAGCCAATGGCGGGCTACACTCGTCCCCGCACCGCCGACGTAGCTCAGTTGGCCAGAGCACCGCTCTCGTAAAGCGGGGGTCGAGGGTTCGAATCCCTCCGTCGGCTTGACCCGCTTCGACTGTCGGGCTCATAACCCGAAGGTCGCGGGTTCGAATCCCGCTTCGGCTACTCATCCGGGCATGAGCATCGAGCCGTGGGAGACAGGCGGCAGGCCCGGCGCTCTTGCTGCTCCGACGGGGGCGACGGCCCTTCAGGTCGTCGCGTGGGTTCGAGCGGGCCAGGTCATGCCGTTACGGTCCAACCGAGCTTCTCCCGCGTCGCCCGCGGCATCGCCGCGACGATCAGGTCGTACGAGTCCTCCACCATGTCGTGCACCATCGAGTCGGGCAGCGCTCCGTTCAGCGTCACCGTGTTCCAATGGCGCTTGTTCAGGTGGTAGCCCGGCGCAACGCAGTCCGGATAGGACGCTCGTAGCTGTTCCGCCAGCTCGGGTTCGCATTTCAGCGACACCTTCAACGGCGTCGCGGCCAGCGCGCTGATCGCGAACAGCTTCTTCTCCACCTTGAACACCGAGTGCTCTGGGCCGAACGGGAAGTCCTCGTAGGCGCCCGCGAAGGACAGGCACAGCTCTCGCAAACCAGCCGCGTCCATCGAACCATCATCCCAACCGGCGTTACGCTCGGCCAATGGACTCTCGGCGGCCCGCGGTTAGACGGATCGCCATTTACGCCGCCGTCGTTGGCGTGGCGTTCGGCGTCCTCCTCCTCACGGGCTCCATCCCGAGCTCAGAGGAGGCCCGGGACTTCGGTGACGATCTCGGGCCGCTTGCGCCGGTGCTGTTCGTTCCGCTCTTTGTCGCGGTCAATTTCCTCATCACTTGGCCGATCCTCGCCGGCGCGGCCGGGCTTCTGTTCGGAACGGCGGCGGGTACGCCGCTCGTGCTCGTCGGCGTGGTCTTGGCGAGCCTTGCCCAGATGGCCGTCGCGCGGAAGCTCGCCGGGGAGCAGAAAGGCCGGCTGCTTCCTCAGCGAACGAAGCCGGTCGAGGACTTCCTCACCCGGCATGGCGCCGCCGCCGTCATGCAGTCGCGGATCGTCCCGCTCCTCCCGTGGGGCGCCGTGAACTACAGCGCCGGCGTCACGCACCTCGCCTACAGAGCGATGGCCATCGGCACCGCCATCGGCGCCGCTCCCAAGGTCTTCGCCTACACCGCCCTCGGTGGCAGCCTCGGCGACCTGACGTCGCCGGAGGCGCTCGTGGCTATAGGTCTGCTGGTCGTACTAGCTCTGGCGGGTGCGCTCGTCGTTCGCCGCCAAATACGCGCGACTCCGTCGCCGCGTGAAGCAGCAGGAACGCCCCCACCAGCATCAGCACATCCCCGAGGCTGAACACGTTCGCGCCGGGCCAGCCGGCGGGGATGGCGAAGACGTCGCCGAGGAAGGCGAGGTTGGCGCCTTCGACGGCGTCGGAGTTTGCGAAGGAGCCCTCACGGACGTCCAAGCCGGCGGCCTCGAGCGCACCGCGTCGCGCCGGCATGACGCCGTCGTTGGCGGCGATGGCCACAAAATTCAGAAGGCCGCCCAGGGCGACCACCCACAGGAAGCGGATCTGCCGCAGGTTCAGGAGCGCACAGGCGCCTACGAGCCCGTAGGTCGAGAGGTGCGCGACCCGGTGCACAGCCGTGTCGCCGTCCGGGATGAAGGTGACGAGCAGGACCTGCACCGCGAAGGCGACGACGGCAAGCCAGACTCCGCGAATCTGCAGCTCCTCGAACTTGCTCAGCCTTCCTCCCGCCGCGGGGACGGTGAGGATCAGCAGGAGGAAGGCCAGAGCGAGTGTCATGCGTGGGGCGGGAAGGGCTAATTCCTCCTTCGGATACCGCGAGCCGGTCCTGTCGAGGTCGTCCACATCTCTGGACGAACGTCGGTAGATCAAACGTCCAGCCGTTGAGCGATGGGCGAAATCTCCCAGGACCACAGGCCGATCACGGCGCTAGGCCCGGTAGACCCACCGGCGCCGACCCCGACCCCTCCTAGGAGGCACGATGCCTACCAAGCTCCGCCGCACCTCGATCACCCTCAAGGCCAAGGCGTACCGCTCTGCAGTCGCACTCGGAAGCCTGCTCGTTCTGCTCGAGGCGCTTGGCGCCCCGCGTAAGCTGTAGAGGTTCCTGCCGCTTGTTTGGGCCGCTCGGAAGAGCGGCATCCGGTTGGCCCAGGCACTGGAGCACACCGTCGTTCGCCGCGACTCGCTCCAGTGCCTGGCCACCACATCTCCTCCACTCTCTACCTGCGGCTCGTAAGCGCCGCGGGGTTCGCCGCTCTCGTTGCCCTGGCCATCGCCAGCGGTGGCGACTTCGGGCCGGCTGACGCCGAGTTCTGGGTCCTCGCCGCGCTCGTCCTCGCCGGCGAGCTGTTTCCGATCCAGGTCCATGGCCAGGTGGGCGAGGAGACGTTCTCGACGCCGTTCGCCTTTGCTCTCTTCCTGCTGTACGGGACGCCGGAGGTGGTCGCCGTCCAGGTCGTCTCGACTCTGGCGGCCGACGTCATCAGCCGGCAGCGGCCCGACCGTCTCGTCTTCAACCTCGCCCTGTTCACGCTCTCGTGGGCCGCCGCGGGCGCCGCGCTCTCGCTCCTGGGCGGGACCTCGCTCGGCAGCGGCGACGGCCTCGACGCCGCCGACCTGCCCGCGATCGCCGCTGCGGCGATCGTCTTCTTCGCGGTCAACTCCACGCTCGTCCGCACGGCGGAGGCGCTCCTGCAGGAGACCTCCATCGCCGGCCACCTCCGCGCCGGCCTCATGTTCCGCGCCTGGTCGGACGCCACGCTGTTCGCGCTCGGCCCGCCTGTCGCGGTGATCGCCGAGAACTGGCTCTACCTCGTGCCGATCCTGGCCCTCCCCATGGCGGCCGTGCACCGCGCCTCGAAGCAGGCCTCGGAGATGGAGCACCTCGCGCTCCACGACCGCCTGACGTCGCTGCCCAACCGCACCCTGCTCCTGCAACGCGCCGAGCAGGCGCTCACCGGGCCCGACAGGGCGGCCTCCTTCCTTGTCTTCGACCTCGACCGCTTCCGCGACGTGAACGACACGCTCGGCCGCGAGCAGGGCGACTCGGTCCTGCTCGAGGTGGCGCGGCGCATGAAGCGCGCCATCCGCTCGAGCGACACGGTCGCCCGCCTCGAGGCCGACCGCTTCGGCGTGCTGCTCCCGGGCATGCGGGAGAGCGCCGACGCGGCCGGCGCCGCCGAGAAGGTCCTCGCCGCGCTCAGCCGCCAGGTGGACGTGGCGGGCGCGCAGCTCAGCGTCGACGCCACCGTCGGGATCGCCTGCGCGCCCGAGCACGGCGACAACGCCGACCTCGTGCTCCAGCGCGCGGAGGCCGCCATGTACCGCGCGAAGCGCGCCCACTCGAGGCTCGGCTTCTTCACGCCCGAGCTCGAGGAGGAGGCCCCCCGGCGGCTGGCGCTCGTCACGGCGCTCAAGCGCGCGATCGACGTCCGCACGATCACGATGCACTACCAGCCGAAGATCGAGCTGGCTCGCGGGAGTGTCGTCGGGGTCGAGGCGCTCGCCCGCTGGACCGACCCGGTCCTCGGCCAGGTCGGCCCGAGCACGTTCGTTCCGCTTGCCGAGCGCACGGGCCTCGCCGAGCCGCTCACCAAGCTCGCGCTCGAGATCGCGGCGGCTGACTGCGCGCGCTGGCGCGACCAGGGCTGCTTCACGCCGGTCGCGGTGAACGTGCCCGCCGGCGTGCTCCTCAACGACCGCTTTCCCGACCTGCTCGAGTCCACCCGCAAGGCGGTCGGCCTCGACCAGGGCTCGCTCGAGATCGAGATCACCGAGAGCAGCCTCATGGGAGATCACGCGCACGCGCGCGAGGCGCTGGCGCGCCTGAGGGCGATCGGAGTGCGCACGTCGATCGACGACTTCGGCACCGGCTACTCCTCGCTCTCGTACCTCCGCGAGCTCCCGGTGCACGCGCTGAAGATCGACCGCGCGTTCATCACGGACCTCCTCCACGACCGCGACTCCGAGGCGATCGTCCGCTCCATCATCGAGCTCGCGCGGAACCTCGGCCTCGAGACCGTCGCCGAGGGGGTGGAGGACGAGCGCGTGTCCGCGCGCCTCACCGGGTACGGCTGCGACTACGTCCAGGGCTTCGCGCTCGCCCGCCCGATGCCGGCCGACGCGATGCTCCGCTGGCTCCGCACGCACGTCGCGGTCGACTGAGCGTGTCCTACTTCCAAGCCGTCCGGCTCTACAGCCTCGCCGAGGTATGCGTGTTCGCCGCGCTGCTCACCGTCGCGATCGGGGGCCTGAATGAGGACCTCGAGCTGGTCCTGGGCTGGACCCACGGGGTCGGCTGGATCATCCTCTGCCTGCTCGTGGCCTACGGCTGCTCGCGCCGGGTGTTCCCCTGGCCGCTCCTCGCCGCGACCGTCTCGCCGCTCGGCCCGGTGGGCTCCACCGCCGGGCTCGAATACCTCGCGCGCCGCTCGCGGCGCCGCGCCACGTAGCGCTCCATCTTCGCGTCGGTCCCGCAGCCCTCCATCGAGCACCAGCGGCGGCTGTGGTTCTTCGTGGTGTCGAGGAAGAGCCAGCGGCAGCGGCCGCACTGGCTCACGCGCTGGAGCGGACCGTCGCTGAGGAGCTCCAGGGCCGAATGCACCAGCGGCCAGATCGGCGCGTCGAGCTCGGCCACCTCGTCCCAGCTCCATGCGAACCGGCCGTCCTCGCCCTCCACGAGCCGCCCGCGCGCGATCGCCTCCGCCGCCAGCTCCCGGAGCTCCTCGAGGGCGCGAGCCGGCGGCCGCTCGCCCTCCGCGACGGGCCGGAACACGGAGTCGAGCACCGCGCGGACCTCGAGCGCCCGTCGCAGGGCCGCCTCCGCCTTCCGCGGATGCGAGCCCGCGTCCCGCCGCAGCCGCCGCGCGGCCGCCTCGGACAGCGTCTCCGCCTTCACACCCAGCTCGACCAGATCGTCGTACGTCCGGAGGAAGTCGTCCTCCGGCGCAACCGGCCGGTCAAGCTCCCCGCCCACCGTGTCGATCAGGTTCAGGGCGGCATTCCCGCCCATGAAGTCGACGTCGCGGACTCGGGTTCGCGTTTCCATCAAAACGTAGTTTACCCGCAACCGGAATCGGTTACCATCTAAGTACAGTTAGATGGCAACGCCTGGAGGTTGCATGTACCCGCCCGTTCCTTATCTCCCCTTGAGAATCGATCGCGACAGTCGTGTACGGAACCCCACGATCAGAAACCGAGAGACACGATGACCGGACAGCAGCTTCTTCACGACCT
>DASQTS010000250.1:0-9176 GCA_035641775.1 Thermoleophilaceae bacterium | reverse complement strand
CCCGTGAGGTAGCGGACGTTGAGGAGGTTCGTCACGAGCAGCGAGTCCAGCTCGCGCTCGCGCATCAGCTCCACCACGCGCTCCGACCGGCTCATGACTCGAGCTGCTCCTTCAGGAGTGCGAGCGCCTCGCGGTAGCCGTCCACGCCCTTCCCCTGCACCGTCCCGATGCAGAGGTCACGGATCACGGACTGCCGCCGCCACTCCTCGCGCTCGTCGACCGCCGACAGGTGCACCTCCACGGCCGGGAGCCCGGCCACCTCGAGCGCGTCGCGGATCGCGTACGAGTAGTGCGTCCAGGCGCCCGGGTTGAGGACGATCCCGTCGGCGCTCTCTCCCGCGCGGTGGAGGCGCTCGCAGAACTCGCCCTCGTGGTTCGTCTGGGAGAAGCTCGGCTCCATGTCGAGCGCGCGCGCGAACGCCTTGACCTTCACCTCGAGCTCCGTGAGCGAGAGCCCGCCGTAGTGGGCGACGTTCCGGCTCCCGAGCACGTCGAAGTTCACGCCGTGCATGACCTCGATCCGGTGCCTCACTCCGCGTGTACCTCCTCGACCGCGGCGCGCAGCGAGCCGTCGTCCACCTCGTGCCCGGGGGTCACTTCGCCTGGCGCGTCCACGAGGACGAACGGTACCCGCCCGCCGCTTCGCTTCTTGTCCCGCCGGACCAGCTCGAGCACCTCGTCCACCGTGGCGCCGGAGAACGAGCCGGGCAGGCCGCGCGCGCGCAGCAGCTCGGCCACCTCCGCGCGCAAGGGGTCGCGGCCCGACAGCCGCAGCGCCACGAGCAGGCCGATTGCCACGGCCTCGCCGTGGCGGTAGCGCGTGTACCCGGTGGCGGCCTCGATGGCATGGGCGACCGTGTGGCCGAGGTTCAGCACCTGGCGGCGGCCCGCGTCGCGCTCGTCCTCGGCGACCACGGCGAGCTTCGTCCGCAGGCAGCCGAGGATCACGCCGGCGTTCACCTCGTCGCCGTGCCGCACCCGCGCCCACAGCGGCCCGCCCGCGATCAGCGCGGTCTTCACAACCTCGGCATAGCCCGCGGCCAGCTCCTCCGCGGGCAGTGTCTCGAGCGCCGCCGGGTCGCAGATCACGGCCGAGGGCTGATGGAACGCGCCCGCGTAGTTCTTGCCTTCGGGCAGGTCCACGCCGGTCTTGCCGCCGTACGCCGAGTCCACCTGGGCCACGAGCGTCGTCGGCACCTGCACGTGGCGCATGCCGCGCTGGTAGACCGCCGCGCAGAATCCCGCCAGGTCGCCCACGACGCCGCCGCCCACGGCAGCGAGCACGTCGCCCCGCTCCACGCCTGCCTCGGCCAGCGCGCGAAGCACGAACTCCGCGCCGTGTATCGACTTGTGCTCCTCGCCCGCCATCACGACTATCCGCTCGTCCCCCGGGAACGGCTGCGCGCGCGCCACGTGCTCGTCGGTCACCACGATTCGCCGTCCGTCCGAGGGGAAGAAGAACCCGGCGTCGATCAGCCCGGCCCCCGCGAAGACCGGGTAGTCGCCCGACGCTGCCGACGCCCACACGAGCCGCGTGCCCGCCGGGGCCTCCCCGAGCGCGCGCAGTGCCGGAAGGGCGCGGCGCAGAGCGTCGCGGTCCGCGGGCGGCACCACGGCGTCGGCCACCGACTCGTAGAGCGCGGACCGGTCGCCGTGCAGCTGCTCGAAGCGGCCGCGGTCGCGCGCGAGCGGCCGCCCCTTGTCGGACGCGCGCCGCCATGCCTCCTCCCCGTCCACCTCGAGATGCACGACCGTGTGCGACGCCAGCGCCTCGCGGACACGCTCGGAGCCCACGGCGCCGCCGCCGAGCGCCAGGACCTCCGCGCGCTCCCCCGCCAGCAGCTCGAGCACCACCTCCTCCTCGCGCGCACGGAAGGCTGCCTCGCCCTCGCGGTCGAAGAACGCCTCCACCGGTTCGCCGAGCCGCTGCTCGAGCTCGCGGTCCGAGTCGAGCGCCTCGCAGGCCAGCTCGGCGGCGAGCGAGCGGGCGCCGGTCGACTTCCCGGCCCCCATGAAGCCCACGAGCACGAGGGCTATGCGCGCCTCCAGCCGATGCGCTCCTCGTACGCGCGGAGCGCGCGGCGCACGTCGTCCATGTGGTCGCCGCCGAACTTCTCGCGGTAAGCCGCGGCGAGCACCAGCGCCACCATCGCCTCCCCGACCACGCCGGCAGCGGGCACGGTGCATGAGTCCGTGCGTTCGCGCAGCGCCTGGGCGGGCTCCTTGGTCTCCGTGTCCACCGACCGGAGCGGCTTCGTGAGCGTGGGCAGGGGCTTCATGGCGCCGACGACGACCACCGGGTCGCCGGTGGTCATGCCGCCCTCGATCCCGCCGGCGCGATTCGTCTCACGGTTGTAGCCGCGCTCCTCGGACCAGAAGATCTCGTCGTGGGCGGCAGAGCCGACCCGCCCGGCGAGGGCGAAGCCGTCGCCGACACCCACGCCCTTGAGCGCCTGGATCGACATGATCGCCTGCGCGAGACGGCCGTCGAGGCGCTCCTCCCACGAGACGTGCGAGCCGATGCCGGGCACGACGCCGAAGGCGATCACGTCGAACTCGCCGCCCAGCGACTCGTTGGCCTTCCGCGCGGCGTCGATCTCCCCCACCATCGCCGTGCTCGTGTCCGCGTCGAGGGAGCGCACCGGCGACTCGTCCACGCCCTCGAAGTCGCCGGGCGCGAGCGAGTCGCGCGGCGGCGCGGCCACCGTACCGATGCGCGTGACGTGAGAGAGCACCTTCACTCCGAGCGCGCGCAGGAACGTCTTCGCGAGCGCGCCGGCGGCCACCCGGGCGGCCGTCTCGCGCGCCGACGCACGCTCGAGCACGTTGCGGACGTCCGTGTGCCCGTACTTCTGGATCCCGGCCAGGTCGGCGTGGCCCGGCCGCGGCAGGTGCACCTCGTCGACCTCGGCGTCCACCGGCCAGGGATTCATCCGCTCCTCCCAGTTCTGGTAGTCGCGGTTCTCGATCCACATAGCCACCGGGCTGCCAAGCGTGCGCCCGTGGCGGACCCCGGCGGTGACGCGCGCGCGGTCCTTTTCGATCTTCATCCGCCCGCCGCGACCGTGGCCGAGCTGGCGCCGCGCGAGGTCGACGTCGAGGTCCTCGGGGCGGAGCTCGAGGCCGGCCGGGAGGCCCTCGACTATCGCCGTGAGCCCGGGGCCGTGCGACTCACCCGCGGTTACGAAGCGGAAGGACATGGCGCCCACACCCTACAAACGAGGGTGCGGGCGCCAGGTTGGAGGAGGAACTGCTCTTGGGAGGGGACTGCTTAGAAGGGGATGCGCGACGGGCAGCTGCGGGAGCCCATGTCCGGAGCGCATGGGTTGAAGGCATTGACGGCCGAATCGACCCCGCCGACGTCGATCGAGGGGATGAGACCCGCGGACTTACCGCACCAGGCCGGGTTGACCCCACCGGCTCCGTTGCCGTCGAGGTCGTACTCGACCTCATAGAGCTCGGTGATGTTGTTGTAGTCGTCGGCGTCCTGGTCGTCCTCGCCGTCGAGGAGCGTGTCGCCGTCAACGTCCGCGTCTGCGAGGTCGAGGTCGGCGAACGGACGCTCGTCATAGACGCCGGGCCGCTGACCGCAGTAGGCGGTCTTCTTCCACGGGTCGATCGCGATGCCGTCCTGCTTCCAGAAGCCGGGCCACCAGGACACCATGCCCGGTCCACGCGCGGACTCGAGGAAGTTCGCGAGGCCATCCGCGTCGGCGTCGCGCTCGTCGTCCTGATAGACGCCCGGATCGCCGTTGAGGTCATAGGTCGCCGGGAACGGCTGGGTCGGGGCCGCGAGGCCGAAGCTGCCCGAGCGCCAGCCGGGCACGCCCGGGACGTCGCTCGCGCGGCTGTACTTCGTGCCGTCGCTGTAGCCGACGGCGGACTCGAGGCCCACGCCGAGCCGGCTCTGCTCGAAGCTGCTGCCGGTGTAACGCCACGCGCGGTACTCCTCGTACGTGGTCAGCCCGTCGCCGTCGAAATCGTAGGCGCTGGAGCCCGATCCCGGCCGCCCGCCGTCCGACGGGTCGAGAGCGTTCGGGAACGGACGCTTGCCCGGGTACGGCACGGCCTTGACGTTCAGATCCTTGGCCGACCAGTACTCCCAGCCGTCGGACATCTGATCCACGTCCGTGTCGGCGAGGCAGGGGTCGGTGCCGATCGCCAGCTCGAGGCTGTTCGCCAGCAGGTCGCCGTCGTGATCGGCAGAGCTGTCGCATGCAGCAATCGCGCCGCCGCCGCCACCGCCACCGCCGTCACCGTCACCGTCACCGACGCCGGTCACTACCGGCGACAGGCGCCGCGGGGTGTACTTGCTGAACTTCCCGGCCAGCACGCGGAGCTTCAGCCGCGTGGGCCGCTGGCGGCTCGCGACAACGCGCAGCAGGCGCGCGACCGCGGCAGGCACGCGCAGCACGAGCTTCCTGCGGGTCGCACGGATGGGCTTGGCGAAGGCCGTGCGGCCCTCGGCCCCGCGGAAGATCACGGTGTTACGACGGCGCTGCGGCTTGAAGTTAGCGCCGCGGATCGTCAGCAGGTTGCCGACGCTCACGCGCATGGGCGTGACCCGAGTGATCTTGGGCTCGGCCGCCGCCGACGAGGCGACGGGAGCGACCGCGAGCAGCGCGGTGATCGCGAGCAGGCTGGTGAGGAGAACGCGACGCATGCCTATAACCCCTATCGACGGTCGTTCTGGTCGGATGAGTCGTCAGCGCCGCCCGTGGACACCGTGACGAGGTCAGCGAGGAGCGGAAGCTCGAAGCGGCGCGCCTGCGTGGGCGCTCCCACCGCCGCGCCCGCCCGCTTGCTGCGGCTCGCGGCGGCCGTCCCCCCGTCGACCTGCACCTTCCGGATCTCGTCGATCCGCAGGGTGTACGAGTCGCCCTCGTCGTTGGTGAACTCGTGCTCCGAGCCCGCGCCGAGGTAGAGGAACGCGCACTCCGACGCCTTCGGCTTGCACCGGCCCTCGCCGGCGGCCTGGAGCGTGGAGTCCACGAGGAAGACGGCGTTGCCGGCGTTCGCCGTGACGCCGAGGTACAGCAGCAGCGGCGAGTCCTGGCTGGGCAGCATTTCGAGGCGCTCCATACTCTTGATGCGCCGCGTACGGCCGTTGGCCGTGAAGGTCAGGTCCACCACGTAGCGGTACTGCGTGGTCGTGGTCGGCGCGTCGCCGCCGCCAGTCGACGGCGCGTCGCCGCCGCCAGTCGACGGCGTGTCCCCGCCGGCCGAGCCGGTGTCGCCGCCCGCGGAGCCCGTGTCGCCGCCCGCGGAGCCGCTGACAGTGTCCTCGCCCTGGTCGCTGGTGGCCGTCGAGGAGGCCTCGCTGCCCTCCTTCGCCTTGTCCGTGACGGACTTCGGCGGGCTGAACGGGTTGCTCGGGTCGAAGGTGTTGAGCGACGACCCACGCCCCTCGGCCGACTCGTCGAGCTTCACGCTCGCGAGCGCCTTCAGGTCCTCCGGGTCGGGCGCCGTGCGCACCTGCTGCTCGGCGGCCGGTGCCGGCGGCGCCGCGGCGGGCTTCGAGAGCACGACCGGGACCGCGACCAGGCCGACGGCCAGGACGGCGGCGACGGGCCAGAGCCGCTTCTCGCGGAGGTCGTGCCAGAGGTCGAGGAGGAAGATCTTCATCGTGGTCGCCTTAGGGAGTCGCGGTGGCGGTCGGGGCAGGAGTGGGCGTGGCGGGGGTCGAACCGCTCGCCGGAGTCGGCTGGGCCGCCGGTGTCGTCGTCGGCGCGGGGCCCTGAGGCGTCGCGCCGGCCGTCGCGCCCTCCGCCTTCGGCGAGAGGTAGACGGTCGCGGTGACCTCGGCGGTGAGCCGCGGGAACAGCTCTGTGTCGCTCGAGAAGCTCACACCGTCGATGGTGATCAGGCGCCCGCTCACGACCACGTTCTCGTTCGCCACGCGCACGAAGCGCTTAATGTCGTGGAAGAAGTCGGCCAGGCTGAAGAAGTTGCCCACGAACTGGAGCTCGAGCGGCACGGTCTCGAGGCCGGCCGGGCTCGTCGCGGCCGGGGCGGCCGTGCCGCCCACGCCGGTGCCGCCGCCCACAGGGAGGCCGCTGCCGGAGGACTCGGAGGTCTGTGTGTCGCTCGGATCCACACCGGACGCGGCGGCGTTCGACGCGTTTTCGGCGGTCTGGTTCGCGGCCTCGGCTGCGCCGCCCGGCGCGCTCTGCGCCTGCTCTCCGCCCGCCTCGACCGGAGCCCCGCCGTCGGGCGCGGGGGCCGCCGGCGCTGCCGGAGCGGCCGCAACCGCCTGGCGCTCGCCGGAGGAGACGCGGGTGAAGCGGATGCCCGTGCCGCTCGCGGCGCGATCGAGCTGGACGATCAGGCTCGGCATGTCCACGCTGGACGGAATGGCCTTGCCCAGGCGCACGATCTCGGCGTAGTCGTTCGCGAAGTTGGTCTCGGCGCCCTGCGCGCTCTTCGCCAAAGCGCGCGCCGCGTCGCGACGCTCTTCCTGCTTGGTGAGCTTGGTCGCGGCCTGCGACGCCTCCTGGCGCTTGGGCGCGAGCAGGAGGAACCAGTAGGCGGCCACCAGCAGCACCGGAACGATGATGAGCACCAGCTTGCGGTCGCGATCGGACAGGCTCATGATCCGCCTCCGAGGGCTGCCGGCACCGTCGCCTCGCCACGCGGCGCCTCATTCGAGGGCGCCGTCGGCTCGAAGCTGACGGTCACGTTGAACTGGTAGTAGGTGCCACAGCTGTCGAAGCTGATCTCGCCCGTCTGGCCGACCTCGGTGGTCGACTCGTTCAGCTGCACGTCGCTCACGCGGTGCATCTGCCGCAGCCGGACGAGCATCGAGGCGACGTCCGACTGCTTCGGCGTGCATCCGACTAGGTCGGCGCTCGGCTGAGCCGCGGCCGTCGTGGTCGAGCTCGTGGTCGAGCTCGCGGCCGCGCTGTCCCCGGTGTCGCCGGACACCGAGGCGTCCGCGGACTTGAGCCAGCTTCCGGACGGCATTACGCGCGAGAGCTCGCGGATCATGCGCTCCCAGTCGAAGCGGCTGTCCGCGATCGTGCTCACCGACAGGAGTCGCGTCTGCTTGATCGCGGCGAAGTTGGTGAACGAGTCCTGCTGTGCGGCCTGCGCCTCGAGCCGGTCGGCCTCAGCCTTGGCCGCGGCCGCCTTGTTCTGGCGGTCCGTGACGTCGTTCGAGATGAAGACATAGGCGACGGCCATCACGAGCAGGGTCGCGAGCACGCCGACCACGAGGTAGGCGCTGCCGGACTGCTTGCCGGTGGCCTGCGCGCTCCGCTGGTCGGTCGGGATGAGGTTTACGGCCTTCATGCCGCCGCTCCCATCGCGAGCCCGACCGCAACGGTGAGGCGGTGCGGATCCTCGGCGCCGTCGAGCCCAGCGACATCGACCCCGCCGAGCGGCGCGGCCACGCGGGCGGGCAGCCCGAGATGGACGCCGAGGTTCTCGACGAGTGTGCCGTCGCTGGAGCCGGGCCCGGAGAGCACGACCTCGCTGACCGGCTTGGCCTGCGGCTGGGTCATGTAGTAGTCGATCGACAGGCGGATTTCGTCGGCGAGCTGCGCGCCGGCGTCCGCCTCGTCCCAGACTGAGGCGAGCGGACGTGTGAAAAGGCAGGTCGTGCCGACCGCGACGGCTATGTTGCTCACGCCACCCAGGTGGCAGTAGACCGTGGCGCTCTCCTCGGAGCTCGACTCGGCCGCGCCGACCCCGGCGAGCACCCGCACGAGCGCGAATGCATCAAGGTCGATGCCGGCCGGCTTCAGCCCGGCCTTCTTCACAGCCTCGAGCAGCCCCTCGATCATCGAGCGGCGCGCGGCCACGACGACCACCTGCATGCGCGCCGACCCATCGGGCGCCTGGGTGTAGGACGCGACCTGGTAGTCGAGCACCGTCTCTTCGAGCGGCATCGCGATCGCGTCGGCCGCCTGGAAGCGGACGGCGGCATCGCGCTGCTTCGCGTCCTCGATGCGCGGGAGCTCGATCACGCGCACGACGATCTGCTGATTGGCCACTCCGAGGCGGACCGACTTCGGCAGGCCGGCGGCCTGGACGAAGCTCTTCAGCGCGTTGGCCAGGGCGTCGCGATCGACGACCTCACCGTCCCGGACGAGGCCGGTGGGCAGCTCCTGGCTCGCGGCGCGGACGACGCGACCGTGGCCGACCTGAGCGGCGGCTAGGTAGCGGCCGTCGATATCGAGACCGATGGAGCCACCAGAGGAGTTCTTGCGGAGGGAGACCTTCATGGGCGTACGCAAGGGGTATCGGCCCGCCGCTGGACAGCCTTAACGCCGCTCGCGAAATGTCCAGAGTTCCTGGACATCGCACGGATGCATGGGCGTCTATTCGAGGAAGTTGCTCTCGTAGAGGTCGATCAACTCGGGGCCCGCAAGCACCCCGACGATCCCTCCGAGCGCCAGGAAGACACCGAACGGAATTGCCTTCTTCCGCCCCGCCGCGCCCTCGCGCGCGATGATTGCCAGCCCCACGACCGACCCGGTCAGGAACGCCACGAGCAGTGCGGGAATCACCGAGACGCCGAGGAAGAGGCCCATTGCGCCCGCCAGCTTCACGTCGCCCATCCCCATGCCACGCGGGTACGCGATCACGGCCGCCAGGAGAAACGCGAAGGCACCGGCGCCGGCCACGATGTGCTCGACCAGGTCGCCGCGGTCCACCAACACCGTCGCGATCAGTCCGTACCCCGCCAGCGGGTAAACGATCCTGTTCGGCAGCAGCTTGTGGTCGTAGTCGATCCCGGCGAGCGCGATCAGTGCAGCCACGAAGGGGAGCTCCAGAACCAGGTCCTCGTCGAAGCCTCGTACGAGCACGACCGCCGCGAAGGCCAGCGCAGTGAGCAACTCCACCAGGGGATACCGGGGTGAGATCCGCTCCCCGCACCCCCGGCAGCGACCGCGCAAAAGGAGCCACGAGAGCACCGGCACGTTGTCGTACGGGGCGATCGGAGCGGCACATTCGGGGCAGCGGGATCGCGGCCGCACCAGCGACTCGCGGCGCGGAACCCGGTGGATCACCACGTTGAGGAAGCTGCCGATGAGCGCCCCGAGGACCCCTGCCAGCGCCACAGCCACGCCTATGGCGACCGCTCCAGGCTCACGACCCGGAGCCTACTCTCCGCCGGTGATGTCTCGCCAGGAGTTCTGGACGATGCTCGCGCTGCCGTACGACGTGATGCT
>DASQTS010000249.1:0-10042 GCA_035641775.1 Thermoleophilaceae bacterium | reverse complement strand
TGGTCACCGTGACGGTCTTCCAGGAGATCTCCAGATCGGGGTGGTGATTCATCTCCTCCGCCTCTGGGGTCAGCCGGTTCACGAAGTCCACCGACCCCTTGAAGTCGCCCCTGTCGAAGCTCTTCACGATCGCCTCGCCGTGGCGCTTCCAGCCGTCGAGGCCGGACAGCCGCTCCTCGATATCCCCCTCGCTCAGACGTGCCATCCTCGTCTCCGTGCGTATTGCCTCGCTGGTCCCGTCCGCGACCGAGATGCTGTTCGCGCTCGGCCTCGGCGACCGCGTCGCCGCGGTCACGCACGAGTGTGACTACCCGCCCGGCGCGGAACAACTCCCTCACCTCACGCGCAGCGTGATCCCGGAGGGCCTCGGCGCCGCCGAGATCGACGCGGCCGTTCGCGAGCGCACCGGGCGCGGCGAGGCGCTCTACGAGCTGGACGCGCGCACGCTCGAAGAGCTGGAGGTGGACCTGATCGTGACGCAGGCGGTCTGCGAGGTCTGCGCGGTCTCGTTCGACGACGTCCAGGCGGTTGCCGAGCGGCTGCCGACGCAGCCCGAGGTGATATCGCTCGACCCGTCCACGCTGGGCGAGGTGCTCGCCGACGTCCCGCGGCTCGCTTCAGCGGCGGGCGCGGACGAAGCCGGCGAGCAGCTCGCGAGCGAGTCGGCCGAGCGGATCGCCGCCGTCGAGCGCGCGGTGGAGGGCGCACCGCGGCCGCGCGTGGCGGCGCTCGAGTGGCTCGACCCGGTCTTCATCGGCGGCCACTGGGTGCCGCAGATGATCGAGCTCGCCGGCGGCGAGGACCTGCTCGGACAGCCGGGCGAGAAGTCGCGGACCGTGGAGTGGGCCGAGGTCGAGGCGACGCGGCCGGACATGGTCGTGTCGATGCCCTGCGGGCTCTACGCCGAGGAGGCGGCGGCGGAGACTATGCGCCACCGCGAGCGGCTGGCCGCGCTCGGCGCGCGGGTCGTCGCGGTGGACGCGGCGGCGTACTTCTCGCGGCCCGGCCCGCGGCTCGTGGAGGGCGTGGAGCTGCTCGGCCATCTGCTGCACCCCGAGCTCGTCCCAGCGCCGCCGACACGGCGCTCGATCGAGCTCGACCTGACCGCTTAGGCGGCCGAGTCCGCAACCACGAGCGACCCGATGACCGCCGCCACGCCGAGCGCGGCGCACAGCAGCTCGGGCACCCACCTCGGCAGACGGCCGCGCTCGCCCAGCTCGACGAGTACGAGCGCGGCGAGCGCGCCGCCGATGATGCCGCCGAGATGGCCGCCGATGGAAATCCGCGGAATCGTGAACGTGATCAGCAGGTTGATGCCGATCCAGACACCGAGGCCGCTCTCCATAAGGCTGATGCCACGGCTCCGCGCTATAACCGCGGCCGCGCCCAGCAGGCCGAAGACCGCGCCGGAGGCCCCCACGGTCAGGCTGTCCGGTGACAACAGCAGCGCTCCGAACGAGCCACACAGAAGCGATACGAGGTACACGAGTGCGAACCGCAGCCGGCCGAGTGCCGGCTCGATCATCTGGCCCAAGATGTAGAGCGCGAGCATGTTGGCGAGCAGGTGGAAGAGCCCGCCGTGCAGGAAGCCGCTGGTCACGAGCCTCCAGACCTCGCCGTCGCGGATCGTCGCCGCGGAGAGGCCGCCGTCCTCGATCAGACCGCTGGTCGTAGTTCCGCCGCCTCCGAGGAGCGAGCCGAGTCCGACCAGGACATTCAGCGCAATCAGGAAGTAGGTGAGCGTCGGCTCGTCCGTGCCCGACCGCATCGTGCGCACCTTGGTGCTCTGCCGGGCGCACTCGGGACAGCGCATCCCGACGGGCGTGGAGGTCATGCAGTCCGGGCAGATCGGCCGCTCGCAGTTCGAGCAGCGGACACCGGTCTCCCGGTTGGGATGCCTGTAACAGGTCTCCACGGCTGGGCCGGGACCCTAGCTACAGGGGCACACTGACAATTGGGTCTTCGCTGGGCACCTGTGCGCCACCCCGAGCCTCTCGCGTCACGTAGACGCCGTCAGCGTCGGCGATGTCCCGCAGGTCCACCTCGCCTCTTCCGGTCTCGCCGACCTCGAAGGTCCGGGCGGGGACCATTTTGTCGCCGTGCTGCAGCCAGACCTGGTACACGCGTCGCGTCCCGAGGTTTGGCATGTCGTGGAGGCGCAGTCTCGCGCTCCCGTCGGAGATGCGGAGGCTGCCGCCTGCTCGCGGCACCGCCTCGTCGACCGTCGCGGCGATGGTGCGGGGGTCGTCGCCGCCGAGTTGCGACACCCCGATTCCGATCAGCAGCCCGACTGCCGCGGCGACGAGCACCGGGCGCAGCAGAGGCCGGCGCTTGCGGGGGCGGGAGGGTTCGATCTCCGCCATCACCGCCGCCTTCAGCCGCGCCGGCGGCTCGATCTGCTCGACCGAGCCCGGCAGCACGTCCGCGGCCGGCCTCAGGCGCTCGACCTCTCTCCGGCACTCGTCGCACGAGCGCAGGTGGCGCTCGAACGCGCGCCGCTCGCGCCCGTCGAGCGCATCGAGCAGGTATGCGCCCACGTCCTCCGCGAAGCGCGCGTGATCGCTCCTCATGCCAATCCCTCCGCCAGCTCTCGCCGCATCTTGTCCAGCCCCAGCCGCATGCGGCCCTTTACGGTCCCGACCGGCTCGTGCAGCAGCTCCGCGATCTGCGAGTGCGTGAACCCGGCGAAGTACGCGAGCTCGATCGTTCGGCGCTGCTCCGCGGGCAGGACCTCGAGCGCGCCGCGCACGGTCCGCGCCTCCTCGCGCCGCGCCACCTCGACATCGGTCCGCTCCGGCGCCTCCTGCTGCTCCACCGCGCCCTCGAGCGGCTCGCGCCGGCGCTCGTGGACCGCGGTGCGCCGCAGCCCGTCGATCGCCCGGTTGCGTACGATGCCGAGGATCCACGTCCGAACGCTGCCGCGCGTCTGGTCGTAGCGCTGCCGGCTCCGCCAGATCGAGATGAGCGCCTCCTGTACGACGTCCTCGGCAGTCGCCTGCCGGCCCACGAGCCTGTACGCGAGCGAGTACGCCGCGCCGCCGTGGCGGTCGTAGAGCAGCTCGAAGGCGCGCGGGTCGCCGCGCTGCACGAGCTGCATCACCTCCTCGTCGGCCAGATCGCGGATGTCACCTGCCATTCACGAATTCCTACGCGCGAGGGCGCGATTCGGATGATCCGGCGGCGTGCTCGCTGCGAACAATGGGAAGAACGTAAGTCACCGACAAGGAGCTTTCCCCATAGAAGAGCGCTCTCCCGCCCAGGTGTTCGGTCTAGTCATAGGGATCACGCTCGTCGCCGCTGGAATCCTCGGCTTCTTCTACAACGCCAGCTTTGGCACAGGCGACGGAACGGAGCGCGACGCCGTGCTCGGCATCCTCGACGTCAATGCGTGGCACAACATCGTGCACCTCGCGACCGGCGGCATCGCGCTGGCGCTTGCCGGCTCGTACAGCGCCTCGCGCGCGTACGCGTTCGCGTTCGGCGTCCTGTATCTGATCGTCACGGCGCTTGGCTTCATCGCCGGCGACGGCGACGAGATCTTCAACCTCATCCCCGTGAACACCGAGGACAACATCCTGCACCTGCTGTTCGCCATCGCCGGGATCGGCGCCGGCCTCGCGACACCGTCGCGCGAGCAGCGCGGAACCGGCCGGCACCCGGTCACGGGTACGGTCTAGCCGCGCAGCCGCTTCTCGATGTCGTCCGCGACGCCGCGGATCGACTTCTCGAGCGCGTGCAGGCCGGTGGCCTGACGCTTCTTCTGCTGCTGGCGGGCGCGCACCAGAACGAGCCCGCCGGCAGCGACGCTGCCCACCACGATCGCGGCGGCCGGGCGTCCCCAGTTGCGCGGGTCGCGCATGGCCGAGAGCTCCCAATCGGCCAGCTCGGTCGCGGCGGCCACGGTGAGCTCCGCGAACCCGCGCTCGAGACGGTCGCTCAGCGCCTCCGGCGGCTCCATCGGCACGAGCGCGCTGCGCAGCAGCTGTTCGACGCGGTCACTCATCGCCGCTGTCCAGGCTCTCCTCGAGCTGCTTGATGGCTCTGTGGATCAAGACCTTCGTGGCTCCCTCGGATCGCCCGAGCGCGCGCGCGATCTCGCGGTTGTCCATGCCGAGCGCGAAGCGCATGATAAGCGCCTCGCGTCGGTCCTCCGGCAGCTTCGACACGCCCTCGAGCACCTCCTTCACCTCCTCGCGGCCCTCCACGAGCTGCTCCGTGCCGAGCGGCTCGTGCAGGACGCTCGCATCGTCCAGCTGCGTGACCGGACGGCGCGAGCGGTCGCGGTAGAAGTTCGCGGCGAGGTTGTGCGCGATGCGGATCAGCCACGGCCGGAGCGGCCGCCCGGCCGACTCGCGCTGCGCGCGCTCGAAGTGACGGTAAGCCTGGAGGAAGGTCTGCTCCGTGAGGTCCTCCGCGTCGTGGTGATTGCCCACCCGGTAGTAGGCGTAGGAGTAGACGTCGCGGAGATGCGCCTTGTAGAGGTCGGTGAAGTCGCGGTCGAGCCGCTGCTTGTCGGTCACTGCCTCCACTCCGCACGGAGCCTACCCCCGCGGTTACGCCGCGTGGGTACGGCGCCGGGACGGACTTGCGGAGCGGACGCTCTCGAGCCATTGCTCGGGCGAGGCGTCGCCGTCGAGCACGCGGCCCAGGCCGGTGGTCACCGGGGCGTGGATGCCCTCGCGCTCGAACGCGCTCGCCAGGAGCGGGACGGTCGCCAGCGACTCCGCCGTCTGGTCCAGCGACGCCTCGACCTGACCGGCCGGCACGCCGGCGCCGACCAGCTCGCCGGCGCGGCGGTTGCGGCTGCCCTCCGCGATCGCGGTGGCCACGAGGTCGCCGGCGCCGGCCAGTCCCGCGAAGGTCTCGCTGCGACCGCCACTCGCCACCGCCAGCTCGTGGATCTCGGCGAAGATGCGGCCCGCGGCGGCGCCCGCGAGATTCGCGCCGCGCGGGGCCGCGGCGGCGGTCGCCAGGGCGGCGGCGTTCTTCGCGCAGGCCGCAAACTCCGTGCCGGTCACGTCGTCGGTGGCCTCCACGGTCAGCCCGCCCGCTTCGAGCAGGTCGCGCAGCTGGCGGCGGAGGTCCTCGTCGCGAGTGGCCACGACGACGGACGCGCCGTACATGATCGCCTCGCGCGCGTGCGCGGGGCCGGCGAGCGTGGCGATCGCGCGCGCCGGGACGCGCTCGGAGACGTAGGCGGCGGGCGTGGTGCCCAGCGGTGGCACGAGTCCCTTGGACGCCACGAGGACCGCCGAGCGGTCGCCCATGCGCGCGCCGATCTCGCCGATCGCGGCCGGCAGGCTCGCGCAGGGCACGGCCAGCACCACGAGGTCCACTCCGGCGAGCTCGATCTCGGGCACGGTCTTCACGTCCACGCGACTCTCGAGCGGGAAGCCGGGCAGGTAGCGCGTGTTCTCGCGGTCGGCTCGCAGCGCCTCGGCCTGAGCGCCGGTGCGGCAGCCGAGCTGCACCTCGAGGCCGGCGCGCGCAAGCACCGCGGCGGCGGCCGTTCCCATCGACCCGGCGCCCACGACCGCGGCCGTGCGAAGCGGCGGCAGGCCGCCGAGCCACTCCCACTGGAGGCCGACGCACGGCCAGATGCGCTCGGTGACCTCGCCGGCCAGGAACGGCGACGGGTCGTCCACGCGCGGAAAGGTGAGCGCGGGGCCGCAGCGGAGGTGCACCTTCACCGGCTTGATGCGCCAGCCGCGGCGGGCGTGCTCGGAGCCGGTCACGGCGACCGGCACGACCGGCTTCCCGCTCTGCAGGGCGAGGCGCCCGACACCGCGGCGGGGCCGAGCCAGCGAGCCGGTTCTGATGCGGGTCCCCTCCGGGAAGATCACGACGGCCTGTTCTTGCCTGAGCAGCGCCAGCGCGGTCTCCATTGATTCCACGTCGGACGCTCCCCGCCTTATCGGGAACGCGCCCATGCAGTTGAGGAACCAGCCGATCAGCGGCTTTCTGAAGAGCTCGCGCTTCGCCACGAAGTAGATCGGCCGGCCGATGCAGCAGCCGAGCGCGAATGGGTCGAGGAAGCTCCGGTGGTTCGACGCAAGGATCACGCCGCCCTTGGGCACGTGCTCCGTGCCGAGCCGCCGGAGCCGGAAGTAGAGGAGGATCGCGGGCTTCAGGACCCAGCGGACCGGCCAGTACACCAGCGGGTTCACGCCGCGGCGGCGAGTGCGCTCGTGGTAGAGCTCTAGGGGGCGCGAGGCCATCGTCGAGATGTACCCGGGTCGCCAAGTCCCGTTACGCTGCGAACGATGGAGCTTCGGAGACTACGGGGAGGGGCCCTGGCAGGTGCCGCGGCCGCGGCGACCTGGGCCGCCCAGCAGCCGCTCGACAAGCGCGTGTTCGGCTCGCGCTACGACGACGTGGAGCTGCTCGGAAAGCTCGTGACCCGCGGCCCCGCGTGGCCGGCGGCCGGGCTCGCGCTGCACATGACGAATGGCGCGATGTTCGGCGCGGTGTACGCGCTTGCGCGCCCGCTCGTGCCGGCGCCGCCGCTCGCCGCAGGGGTCGCGGCAGGCCTGGCCGAGCACTTCGGCTTCTGGCCGCTCGGCGTGCTCGTCGACCGCCACCACCCGGCCCGCGGCGACCTCGAGCCGCTCCACGGCAACCGCCGCGCGTTCGCCCAGGCCGCCTGGCGCCACGTGCTCTTCGGCGTCGTCCTGGCCGAGCTGGAGCGCCGCCTCAACGACGTGGCCGAGTACGAGCCGCTCGAGAAGGTCCCGGCCTCCTCCAACGGCCACGGCAACATCGAGCAGGCGGCGGTCGGCGCAAGCGAGTCCTAGACTCGGTTGCCGTGGTGCCGGAGTAGCTCAGCTGGTAGAGCAGCGCTCTTGTAAAGCGCAGGCCGTCGGTTCGAGTCCGACCTCCGGCTCCTGGAACCACGCGGGCCCCGCGTTTGCGGGGCCCGTGTTCGGTCAGTCTGTCGCGCTTGCGCGCGGCAGTCCGGTCAGACGGTGCGCCGGCTGCCGCCCCAGCGGCTTCCGAAGCCGAAGCCTCCGCTCGGAATGCCGGCGATCAGCACGAGGATCGCGCCGATGATTCCGACAAGCGGCGTAATAAGGGCAGCCAGGATCAGGTAGACCAGCACGGCCACCAACACTGTCAGCAGGATTCCAACCATTTCTCCTCCTTGGGTCAACGCCTGGTCCTTCGGCGCCCCCTGCAAGTACCCGCCCCCGCCACGCGTTTAAACGGTTTAGAAACTGGCCTACAGGAGGACTTCGCGCGAGCTGAGGTGGGCGCCGACCTTGCGCTTCACCCTCTGAAGGGCGTTGTCGACCGTCTTCGTGTCGCACTCGAGCCGTTCGGCGATCGCCTCGTAGCTGTGACCGTCGAGGTAGAGCGACAGGACTGAGCTCTCCAGCTCCGACAGGACGCTCGACAGGCAGGCCACCAGGCTGTGCAGCTCCTCCGAGGAGATCACCTGGTTCACCGGGTCATGCGCCGTCGGGCCGGGCAGCAGCTCGTCCAGCGTCGGGTCGCCGTCGCCGCCGGCCGCCGCCGGCGTCTGCGAGAACGAGACGTACTCGTTCAACGGCGTGTGCTTGTTGCGGGTGGAGGTCTTCACCGCCGTGATGATCTGCCGCGTTATGCAGAGCTCGGCGAAGTTCCGGAAACTCGACTCGCGGTCCCAGCGGTAGTCGCGCACCGCCTTGTAGAGGCCAACCAGACCCTCCTGGATCAGGTCGTCGGCGTCCCCCCCGATGAGGAAGTAGGACGACGCCTTCAGCCGGACGAAGCCGTAGTAGCGCTTGACGATCCGGTCGTACGCGTCCTTCTTGCCCTGCTTCGCGAGCGCGATGAGGTAGTGATCATCAAGCTCAACCTGAGTATGAGACTTGAACGCCCCTGGGCGAAAACTCGGGGAAGCTGCCATCGAAGGCTCCTTGGCCTCGGTGACGCACTACCTCCCCTGGCGCCAGGTTCTCTGAAGTCGCGCTCAGTGACTACCTAAAGCTCAACTTCAGCCTGATCAACGCCGCGAAGTATGCCGCGTTATGGACCCCTGTCAAGCGCTACTTGCGGAACTGCAAGATTCCGTACACGAGCGCCGCGGCGGCGGTGGCGACGTTGAGCGAGCCGACCCTGCCGCGCACGGGGAGGTGGATCAGCTCGTCGCAGGTCTCCGCCACGCGCGGCCGGAGGCCTCTCCCCTCGCTGCCGAACACCACGATCACACGGTCGCTGTAGTCGGGTTTGTCGTAGCTCACGCCGCCCTCCGCCTCGGCCCCGTACACCCACACGCCCTCCCGCTTCTTCGCTTCGAGGAGCCAGTCGGAGATGTTGCGGACGCGGGCGATCGGCAGGTGCTCCACCGCGCCGGCGGACGCCCGGCAAACGGCCGGCGTGACCTCGGCCGCGCGCCGCTCGGGAAGCACGATTCCGGAGCAGCCCGCGCTCTCGGCCACTCGCGCGATCGCGCCGAGGTTATGCGGGTCCTGGATCTCGTCGAGGGCGAGCACGAGCGCGTCGCCCGGGTCGAGGAGCGAGTCGGCCTCCACGTAGGGATACGGCCCCACCTCCGCGCAGAGGCCCTGATGGTCGGATGAGCCGCAGCGCTCCTCGATCTGCCAGGCCTCGGAGATGTTCGTCTCCACACCGCCGAGCCAAACCTCGTTCGCCGCCTTCTCCGTGGCGAAGATCCGCTGCACGCGGCGCCTGCCGCGCAGGGCCTCTCGCACCGCGTTGCGCCCGTAGACGATCACGGCGGTTAACCGCCGCCCCGCGAGGCACGCTCACGCGGCGGCCTTCGCACCAGGCGGGGCCCCTCCGGGGTGTCGCGGATCTCCCAGCCGGCCTCGGCGAGCTGGTCGCGGATCTCGTCGGCGCGGGCGAAGTCGCGCGCCGCTCGGGCGTCGTCGCGCTCGGCCGCGAGACTCTGGAGCTCCTCGGGGGCCGCTTCCTCCGCCTCGAGCAGCGCCTCGAGCCCAAGGGCATGAAGCATCTCGGGGAGACGCCCGGGCGCGACGGGGGTCCCCTGCTCCATCTGCCGATTCGCGTCCGCGACCCATTCGAACAGGAGCGCGCGTGCCTGAGGTGTGTTGAAGTCATCGCTCAGGGCGTCGAAGAACGCGTCCGCGAGCTGGTCGTCGTTATCCGGGGCGGTTCCCTCGGGGTCCAGCCGCCGCACGAGGTCGCGCACGCGTGCAACCGCGCGGCTCGCATCCTCCAACGCCTCCTCCGAGTAAGCCACCGGCTTCCGGTAGTGGGCGCCGACCATCCACATCACGAACGCGTCGCGCCCGAACTCGTCGAGCGCGCCGTGGAGCAGGCGGATGTTGCCCACGGACTTGGCCATCTTCTCCTCGCCCATCTGAACCATGCCGTTGTGCATCCAGGCCCGGCTGAGCGCCTCCCCGCGCGCGGCCTCGGTCTGCGCGATCTCGTTCTCGTGGTGGGGAAAGACGAGGTCGGAGCCGCCCCCGTGCAGCTCCAACGGCACGCCGAGCACCTCCTCCGCCATGGCCGAGCACTCGATGTGCCAGCCGGGCCGGCCCTCGCCCCAGGGCGACTCCCACCAGGTGTCCTCGCCCTCCTTGCGAGCCTTCCAGAGCGCGAAGTCCTGCGGCGACTCCTTCAGCTCTGCGGCGTCGTCGCCCTCGTCCTGCTGCATCTCCTCGAGCGGCCGGTTCGAAAGCCTGCCGTAGCCGTCGAACGACGCGACGCGGAAGTAAACGTCGCCCTTGCGCTCGTAGGCGTGGCCGGACTCCACCAGGTCTTCGATCAGCGCCACGATCGCCTTGATCGTCTCCGTGGCCTTTGGCTCGGAGTCCGGGCGGCCAAGGGCGAGGCGGTCGGTGTCCTCGACATAGGCCGCGGTCATCTCGGCGGCGAGCTGCTCGCTCGGCACACCGCGCTCGCGAGCGGCGTCGTAGATCTTGTCGTTCACGTCGGTGACGTTGACCACGAGCCGGGCGTCGTAGCCCTCGTGCTCGAGGAAGCGCTTCAGCAGCGAGAAGACGACGTACGGCCGCGCGTTCCCGACGTGGATGCGGCCGTACACCGTCGGGCCGCACGCGTAGATGCCGAT
>DASQTS010000248.1:0-2217 GCA_035641775.1 Thermoleophilaceae bacterium | reverse complement strand
AGCAAGATCAGCGGCACCGCCGCCCGACTGGCGACGGTCAGGGCGGCCAGTCGATGCGACCCGAATCGTAGATCCGTGCCTGGTGAACAGGTGCCTAACCGCGCAACAGAACGACGCCGTCGATGGACTACCAACCGGCGGTTTGGGGCACCCCTGCATCTGCTGATCTGTGCGCCCTCGGCACGGGCAGTGCCGCTCCGGATCGGGCAGTACGTGCGCGCCTAGGAGGCGATGATGAGGGCCCCCGGCGGGCAGCGGTAGCGGCGTGCCGGAGTCGATGCAGAACGCCGATTATGCAGGTTGATCCTACGGAGCACCACCGGCATCGGCGGGAGCTTGCGGACGTTCGCTAACGAGTCCTGACCCGATTGCAGTGCGTCTCTTCGACGTCGGGAACCCCGACGTCGGAGTAGACGACGCGCGACTCGAAGCCGGGACCGCCTCCAACGCCCCCGGGAATCCTCATGCGCGCGGTGCTCATGGTGGGCTCCACCAGGCCGGTCCGCACAGCGAGAGCCGGTCAGCGTCCCCGATCAGGTCGGTGCAGCGGCCTTCAACCCCTGGTCGCAGACTGGGCCGGTCACTCGCCCCGGGGCATCAACGCGTCGAAGACCCGCAACGCGCCACGCTTGACCGCCTTGGCGCCCGCGCGGGCGACGGCCGCCGGGACCGAGCCCGCACCGGACGGCTCGAGCTCTAGCGGGTCGCCTTCTGCCAGCGCGCCGGCGGTGGCAACGTTGGCGTACACCCCGAGGCAGTGATCAGCATGAGCGTTGATGGTCCTCAGGACGTCGGCGTCGGCTGGTAGGTCGCCCTGCTGGCGCGTCGGAATCGAGCAGCGCAGATCGGGGATCTCGACGTCGAAGGTGACATTCGGTGAGCGGAGCCGCCGCCCGCACCAGCCGAACTCCGCGAGCTCGGCACCGTCACGGTCGATCAGCACGTTCGGCCTGAAGCGACGGACGTCGAACTGCGAGCCGGGCGAGCGCTCGGCCATCGCCCGCAGGCTCGCTCGCGTCAATAGCTGTACCGGGTAGGCGTCGTACAGGGCCCCGACCGGCGTGGCATACCGGGCCAGCTGGGCAAGTTTGCGCACCGGGAACATCGAGAAGTCAGGGAGTGGCTCGCCGTCGGGGATGGCGAGTTGGCGGCGCATGTCGGCCTTGGTGGCCTGCAGTCTTGTGCGGTAGCGCCGCTTCTCCGATAGCCCTGGGAGCGACTCGAGTCGCGCCGGCTTCCCGACCAGCTCCGACAGCCTGTCGCTGATCGCCGGATCGGAACTCGAGACCTCGCTCCCATCCGGGAAGATGACGATCACCTCGAGCACGTCCCCCGGCCCAGCCGACCGGCCCGCCGGATCCTGCACGAACCGGGCGCTGCATTGTAGGAGGACTGGCCAGCGACGCCCTGTGGTGAATGTGTCGAGCTCTACGTCGCGCACGGCCCACATCCTGTCCGCGTGCACGCCGCGCGCTGCGATGGCCGACTGCGCGAGGCGTTCCCCGCCCATGGACTTGACCGGGTACCGCCAGATCTCCGCGACACGGCCGACGACGCTCATCGCGACGGCGAGCCTACGCCAGCCGTCGCTGCCTCCGCTCTACAGACGAGCCAGCGAAGGTCCTGCCCGAACGCAGCCCGAACCTCGCGATCCCGCCGCGAGACTTGCTCCTGTACTCGCGCCGAGCATCTCAAGCTCTAGCTCGGCTGATCTCCTGGTACAGAGGGACCGTCCGCCCCAGCCCCGACGACCACGCGTGACGCTCGCATGGACCGGCTACCCGATGACCTTCTGGCGACGGCTCCTGTTTGCGTGCGTGCGGCGCAAGCAACTGCGGAACGAGGCTCCGGGCATCCCACCGCGGCCTAGCACCTCGCGCCCTGGGCCGGCGGCCCGCTGAGCGACGCGTGCAGCAGGGAGGCGAGCCAAGAGCCACGCATAACGACGGTTCTCGTGCGGCAGGACCAGCGTCCCCGGTTCGATCATCCCCGGCGCGAGGAACGATCCGGCGCCGATACCGATCTGCCGATCCGCGACGGCGCTGCATACGCGATGCGCGCCAGAACGCGCGCTCAGAATAGATGCGTATGAGCCGCACTTCGTGCGGCGCGATGGCTTGTCAGGCCCGCCCTGGCGGGCGGGCGGTTGTCATTGTGCTTGCGTGTGGTGGCCGTCGTTGTCAAGGGCCTGCGCTTCGCTTCGGTCCCTGCGGGACG
>DASQTS010000247.1:0-2415 GCA_035641775.1 Thermoleophilaceae bacterium | reverse complement strand
AGCGCTCCGGCGACGCCGGCGGCGTCGGCCGCTGCGTCGCTGCCGCCGACCCTGATCGTGTTGCGCGTCGCCGTCGACGGGAAGCCGAGCTTCTCGGCCGCCTCCTCGTCCTCAGCCTCGACGCCGAGCTGCGGCGGGCGGGACTCGTCGTCTCCGGAGCTGCAGCCCGCGAGCAGCGACAGCAGGAGGAGGGAGAGGGCGGAAAGACGGCGCAATTCGCGGCGCACGATAGCTGGGAGCCGTGCGGCAAGCGGCGGGCGGTGCCCAGTGCGCAGCCCTGTGTTCGTGGCGGGGGCGTGCTGGGTATGACTATGATTGACTCGTCAGTCAACGGCGCGAACGGCCGGCGAACGCGGGGACACACGGTGGATTTCAAGCTCAACGACGAACAGCGCGAGTTCCAGGAGAAGGTGCGCCGCTTCTCCCGCGAGGTCATTCGCCCCATGGCCGCCGAGCACGACGCCAACGAGAGCGTCCCCTGGGAGGCCATCAAGGCCGCCCGCGAGTGGGGCCTCCACGGCCTTGAGACGATCCAGCGGCTCGGCGAGGACCCCGACGGGATCCTCTCGTGCATCTACGCCGAGGAGATGCACTGGGGCTGCGCCGGCATCGCGCTCGCGATCCAGGGCGGCTCGCTCGCCGCGGCGGGGATCGCCAGTTCCGGCACACCCGAGCAGATCGGCCGCTGGGTGCCCGAGTGCTTCGGGATGGGTGACGAGATCAAGCTCGGCGCCTACGCCGTCACGGAGCCCAGCGCCGGCTCGGATGTGCGCTCGTTGCGCACGACAGCCAAGCGGGACGGCGACGAGTGGGTCCTCAACGGCACCAAGGTCTTCATCACGAACGGCGGCATCGCCGACGTGACCGTCGTCGTCGCAACCGTCGACCCGGATCTCGGCCACCGCGGCCAGGCGTCGTTCGTCGTGCCGAAGGGCACGCCGGGGCTCTCACAGGGGAAGAAGGAGTCGAAGCTCGGCATCCGCGCCTCGCAGACCACCGAGGTAATCCTCGAGGACTGCCGCGTGCCGATGGACCACCTGCTCGGCGGCTACGAGAAACTCCAGAAGAAGCTCGAGCGCGCCCGCTCCGGCGCCTCCACCGGCCGCTCCTCGAACGCGCTGGCCACCTTCGAGCTCACGCGCCCCCTCGTCGGCGCCTCGGCGCTCGGCATCGCGCAGGCCGCCTACGAGTGGACGCTCGACTACCTCGCCGACAAGGAGGAGGACGGCCAGCCGCTCCTCCAGCAGCAGCGAATCCAGCAGACACTGGCCGACGTGGCCACCGAGATCGAGGCCGCACGGCTGCTCGTATGGCGCGCCTCGTGGATGGGCCGCAGCGGCATCCCGATGACCGCCGGCCAGGGCTCGATGTCCAAGCTGAAGGCGGGCGATGTGGCGATGTGGGCCACGACGACGCTGATGGACATCGTCGGCCCGTTCGCCCAGACGAAGGACTGCCCGCTCGAGAAGTTCTTCCGCGACGCGAAGATCTACCAGCTCTTCGAGGGCACGGCCCAGGTCCAGCGGCTCGTCATCTCGCGCATGCAGGTGGCGGACTACCAGCGCCGCATCGAGGAGGCCGCCGACGTCCTGAGCCAGGCTCCGGGCAACGCCACTGGGGACAGTGCGGTCGCCGAGGCGACGCGCGCAGTGGCCGAGGCGTCCTAGTCCTTCCGGTCCGGGTCGTCCTTGGACGCCCGCCAGAAGAAGCGCCCGACGAAGACCAGCACGAACATCGGGATGATGAGCGCGGCAAGCGAGATCGCCATCATCGCCGGATGGTCGTAGAGCGCGTGGCCGGCGTGGGCGATCAGGTCCACGCTTCCAAGCGTACTCTCCCCATGTGAGAGCGGTCCTCCTCGCGACGATCCTCCTGGCGCTGATCGGCTGCCGCTCCGAGGAGCCGGAGACCGTTGAGCCGGAGCCGACCGGCATCCGCTCCTACGAGGGGCGCGTCATCCGCGGTTGGCTGCTGTCGCTCGAGCGGCAGGACTACTCCCAGGCCGCGTACTACTTCGCGCGGGGCGCGCTGATCGACCAGGGCCACCCGTACCGCCTGCGCACCGAGTCCGAGGCCGCGGCGTTCAACGCCAGCCTCCCTTGCCGCGCGGACCTGGTCAGGCTGAGGAACCAGGGCCAAGGGCACGTACTCGCCACCTTCTCGCTGAAGGAGGGCCCCGGCGGCGAGTGCACCGGCACCGTCGAGGTCCGCTACACGATCGTGAATGGCAAGTTCACCGAGTGGCGTCAGCGGCCGAATCAGCAGGAGCGGCAGCTCTCTCCTCCTCGATCCGCCGCCGCTCTGCCAGACGGTTGTCGCGGCGCAGCTGGGCCTCGCGCGCGCGCCGTTTCTCGTCGGGCGTCTCAGGCGCGAGCGGCGGCACCTCCTTGGGACTGCCGTCGTCATCCAGCGCGA
>DASQTS010000246.1:0-6666 GCA_035641775.1 Thermoleophilaceae bacterium | reverse complement strand
TTCACCGCCGAGGAGCGCGTTGCATTTATCGAGTCAGAGGTGGCGGAATACGGGAATGTGCAGGTAAAACCCTTTGATACTCTGCTCGTCGACTTTGCCCGAGAACACGGCGCCAAGGCGATCGTCAAGGGACTCAGGGCGATCTCGGACTTCGAGTACGAGTTCGAGATGAACCAGCTGAACCGGAAAATGGCGCCCGACATCGAGAGCATGTACATGATGGCGGCGCCGGAATTCAGCTTTCTCAGCTCGAGCGGAGTCAAGGAGTTGGCGATGTTCGGTGGCGATTTGAGCGGTCTGGTGCCCGATCCTGTGGCAGCCCGCCTGCAGGAAGAACTCAAGCGGTGAAGAACTGAGGCGCGGATGGATGTACTGGTCCTGATCGACAAGCTGGACGACACGATTCACAACGCCAAGCCCGTGCCGCTCACGGACCAGGTGCGTGTCGACAAGGAAGAGGTCTACGACATCCTCGACCAGATGCGCGCGACGATCCCCGAGGAGATCAAGCAGGCGCGTTGGATCGTCAAGGAGCGCCAGGAGATGCTGGCCGAGGCGAAGCGCGAGGCCGAGCGCATCATCCGCGAGGCGCGCGAGGAGCAGATCCGCCTGATCTCCGAGGAGGAGATCGTGAAGCAGGCCGAGCGCCAGGCCGACGAGATCATCGAGGACGCACGCGCACGCGAGCGCGAGATCCGCCTGGGCGCCGAGGACTATGCCGACGACATCCTGAACACCCTCGAGGTGAACCTGACGAAGTTCATCGCGGCCGTGCAGCGAGGCCGCGACCGGCTTCAGGGCCGCGAGGAAGAAGTCGGCTCAGCACTCGGGCCCGACCGCTAGCCCGCCCCGTCGCGCCGGGTAGCGTTCGCGCATGGTTTCGGGGCGTTGTCTTTGCGGGGCAGTTGCCTTTGACGTCAACGGGGCCTTGCGGGACGTTCATCTCTGTCACTGCACCGAGTGCCGCCGGTGGGCGGGGCACGTGTGGGCGGCCAGTGAGGCGGCGTGGGCGGACCTGGAGTTCGCCGAGGATCGCGGGCTTCGCTGGATCGACAGTCCCGACTCCGAGTACGCCGCGCGGCGCGGGTTCTGTTCCGAGTGCGGGTCGTCGCTGTTCTGGCGGGTGCCGCGCAGCGACCGGGTGAGCCTCGCCGCCGGCTGCCTCGACGGGCCGACCGGGCTCGAAACCACCGGGCAGATCTGGGTCGACAGCGCCGGCGACTACTACGAGCTTGACGAGCGCGTCCCGAGCCGGCCGCGCGGCGGCGGGTAGATTCGGGCCCATGGCGACCTACCTCCACACCTGCTACCGCATCGGCGACATCGACCGCTCGGTCTCGTTCTACGAGAAGCTCGGCTTTGAGGAGCGGCGGCGGATGCCGATCGGCGAGGAGGCGATCAACGTCTTCATGGGCCTCCCCGGCGAGGACCCGGTGCTGGAGCTGACCTACAACCACGGCGTCGACTCCTATGACCTCGGCACGGGCTACAACCACATCGCGATAGCGGTGGACGACCTCGACGGCACGCTGGAGCAGCTCGCGGAGGATGGGATCGAGCCGGAGAGGCCCCCATACCGCCCGGGCGGCCGCACGGAGGGCTCCTTCATCGCGTTCGTTCGCGACCCGGACGGGTACCGGGTCGAGCTGATCGGCCGCGGCTGAGTCGTCGCGCAGCCGCCGCTAGCCTCGATGTCATGGCGCAGCGCACGGAAATCTTCGACGTTGGAAAGCTCGGGCTTTCGTCCGGCGAGGGGCGGAGCCTCGATCTGGGAGTGCCCGTTGACGCGTTCCAGTTCGGCGGGCAGCGCTACGAGCTTCGCGGGGGTGAGGTGGACGCCCGTCTCGACGTGTCGCACACGGTCAGCGGCTACGCGTTCCGGCTGCGGTTCGGGGCCGCGCTCGAGGGGCCGTGCGTGCGCTGCCTTGAGACGGCCGACCAGACCGTGGAGGTAGACGCCCGCGAGATCGACCAGCCCGGCGGCGGCGAGGAGCTGAGCTCGCCGTACTTCGACGAGACGGCCGCGCTCGACCTGCGCTCCTGGGCCCGCGACGCGCTGGCGCTCGCGCTTCCGACGCAGATCGTCTGCAGCGACGACTGCGCCGGCCTCTGCGCCGTCTGCGGCGAGAACCTGAACCGCGCGCCCGACCACGCGCACGAGCGCGAGCCCGATCCGCGCTGGGCGGCGCTCCGCGAGCTCAAGCTGGAGTAGGCATGCGTCACGCGCAGCTCGCCTGGTACATCGCAGGCCCCGCCCTCGGCTTGTGCGTTGTCGCCTGCCGCGCGCTCTTCAACGCGCGCCTCGGCGTGACCGGCGGCTTCTCTGAGCTGATCGGCAAGCTCGGCCGCGGCAGCTTCAGCTTCGACTGGCGCGGCTGGTTCGCGATCGGGCTGTTCCTGGCGGGCACCATCTTCGCCCTGATCGCAGGCACCCAGACCTTCGACGGCTACGGCTGGCTCACCGAGACGTTCACCGGCTCCGAGCGCGCGCTGATCGCGCCGGTCCTGCTCGCCGCGGGCGTCGCGATCGGCTACGGCGCCAAGCTCTCAGGCGGCTGCACCTCGGGCAACGGCTTGAGCGGGGTCTCGGTGCTCTCGCCCGCCGCGCTTGCCGCGACCGCCACCTTCTTCGCCACGGCGATCGTCGTCAGCTTCGTCACCAAGGCGGTGATCTGAGGCCATGTGGGGACGGGCCCTCGGCCTGGTGATCGGGCTCGTGTTCGGCGCGATCCTGTGCTGGAGCGGCATGATCAGCCCGGTCGTCATCCGCGAAGCGCTGCTCTTCGAGGACAGCTACCTGTTCCTGTTCTTCACCTCGGCCGTCGCAACCGCCGCGCTCGGTCAGCTCGTCGTACGGCGCGTGATGCGCAGCGCACTCCTGACCGACGGCCCGGTCGCGTGGAGCTTCGAGCGGCCCAAGCGCCGCCACATCGTGGGCAGCGCGATCTTCGGCCTGGGGTGGGGCGTGGCGAACGCCTGCCCCGGGCCGATCGCGGCTCAGGTGGGCCAGGGCATCTGGTGGGCGGTCTTCACGCTCACCGGCGTGATCGTCGGCGTCCGGCTGTTCCTGCGCCGCAGCGAGCTAGGCGAGACCGAGCCACCGTCGGAGCGAGCGGTGACCGCCACGCCGCGGACTGCTGCCGCCGCCGGCCGCTAGCCCCGACGCGTCAGGTAGGGCTTCACGTCCGCCACCTCCCCGAGGTGGCCGAGCTTGTCGGGGTTGACGACCGAGCGGATGCCCTGCACCTGGCCGTCCGCGATGTCCAGCGCCATAACGGAGCCGACGCGGCCGCCCGCCATGAGCATCGCGCCGGGCTGGCCGTTCACCTCGATATGGCGCAGCTCGAACTCCGGCACCTTCTTCGTCTGCCGGAACCAGGCGCCGATCGTCCGCGCCACGCGGTTGCGGCCGAACAGTGCGCGAGCGAGCGCGGGCACCTTGCCGCCGCCGTCGCCGTGGAGCGCGACGTCCTCCGCGAGCAGGGCCTCCAGGGAAGCCACGTCGCCCTGCTGTGCCGCCGCGAAGAAGCGGCGCGCCAGCTCGGCGCGCTCCTCGCGCGACGACTCGAAGCGGGGGCGCTGCTCCTCCACGTGCCTGCGGGCACGCGTGGCGAGCTGGCGGGCGGTGGCCTCGCTCTTGCCGACGATTTCGGCGACCTCGCCGTAGCCGTACTCGAACACGTCGTGCAGGAGGAAGACGGCGCGCTGCTCGGGCGACAGGCTCTCCAGCAGCACGAGGAACGCGAGCGAGAGTGAGTCGGCCATCTCGGCGTGGCGCGCGGGATCGTCCGTGGGATCGCTCACGAGCGGCTCGGGCAGCCACTCGCCCACGTAGCTCTCGCGGCGCACGCGCGCCGAGCGCAGCACGTCGATCGAGAGCCGCGTGGTCACCGTGGAGAGGTATGCCCGCGGCGACTCGATCCGCTCCCCGCTCTCCAGCGCTGAGTGGAGCCGCAGGAGCGCCTCTTGGACCACGTCCTCCGCCTCCGCGACGCTGCCGAGCATCCGGTAGGCGATCGCGAAGGCGGCCGGGCGCACCTCCTCGAGCAGCTCGGCGTGCGGCTCGCTCATGCCGCCACCTCCGCCCGTTCCGCGATCTCCGCGAAGCCCTCGCGCCAACTGGGGTGGCGCGGCTGCCAGCCGAGCTCTCGCTTCGCCTTCGCGTTCGACGCGCCGCGCACCTCGGTCATCATGACGGCCCCGACCTCGCCGGCGAAGATGCGGCCGAGCCACAGGGGCACGTGCCGGGGCTCCGGCGCGCCGACGGCTCGCGCCAACGCCGGCAGCCACTCCGCCACCGGGGCGGGCTCGTCATCGACGATGTTGTAGAGCCCCCGCCGCCCGAATGTCACGGCTGCCACGGTCGCATCCGCGGCGTCCTCAACGTGGACGAAGGACCACACGCCGCCGCCATCGCCCACGACCGGGAACTTCCGCTTCCGGATCGACTCGAGCTGCGCGCCCCCCTCCGCGCTCATCGATGTGCCCGGTCCGTAGAAGCCGCCGTAGCGCAGCGCGATGCCCTCGGTCCAAGCCGCGCCGGTCACGGCCTCCTCGACGTATCGGATCGCGTCATGTGACTCGCGGATTCCATCGGGGGGATCCGGGTCAAGGGGCGCGTCCTCGGCCGTCACGAGAGCGCCGTCCCGCGTTGCGGGCCACCCGGCGTAGCTCTGCGCGATAAACCGCTTGACGCCGACGGCGCGGCCTGCGGCGAGAAGATGGTCGGTCCCTTCCGTGCGAAGTCGATTGGTCTCGGCGAACGTGCGGTCGAAGTGCTTGATGTCGAAGTCGCGGTTGAGCGCGGTGAGTTGATGGAGGATCACCTCGGGCTCCGCGCTGCCGACGACGTTGGCCACGTCGTCCGGGTCGAGAGCGTCCATGACGGCGGCGCGCGCGCCCATGGACTCGATGGCTCCGCGCTTCGACTCAGTGCGCGTGGTGCCCGTCACGTCGTGCCCGGCCGCCACGAGCCGGGGGACGAGCTGCTTCCCGAGCGCTCCTGTGGCGCCGGCCAGCAGGATCTTCATCTTGGGCCTCCTCGATTCGGGGTCTTCACCCCTCTGACGAGGCTAGGCCTGTGTCTGTGACAGCTCGGTCTGCGCGCCCACCGGCACCTCGCCCCTGATCAGGTCGGCAGCTCGCTCCGCCAGCGCGATCACAGGGGCGTTCGTGTTGCCGCGCGGGACGGAAGGAATAACCGACGCGTCCACCACCCGCAGCCCGCTGACGCCGCGCACGCGCAGCTCACGGTCCACGACCGCACCCGGGTCGTCGCCCATCCGGCAGGTTCCGACCGGGTGGTAGAGCGTCTGCAGCCGCGCGCGCACGTGCGCCTCGATGTCCTCGTCGGACCTCGACGGCGGGCCGATCAGCATGCCCGTGGACACCTCGCCCAGCGGGCCGCTCTCGCAGATCTCCATGGAGGTCCGCACGCCGGCCACCATCGACGCCACGTCGTCCGGATGCTCGAGGTAGTTGTGCACGATCAGCGGTTTCGCCGTCGGGTCGGGGGACCCGAGCGCCACGAACCCGCGACTCTTCGGCTTCAGCACGCATGCGCCGAGCGCGAAGCCGTGGCCGTCGCCTGGCACGAGCCCCTCCGACTGGAAGCGCGCCGGCGCGAAATGGAACTGGACGTCGGGCGCGTCGAGCCCGTCGCGGGTCCGCATGAAGCCGCCCGCCTCCGCCACGTTCGAGGTGAGCGGCCCGCGCCCCTCGCCCTCGAACAGCGCAAGGTTCTCCTCGTTCAGCGCGCCGAACAGCGAGATCTCCTCGTCGATCGAGTAGACCGCGCCAGCGTTCGGGTGGTCGTGCAGGTTCAGCCCGATCTCCGGGAGCTCGGCCACCACCTCGATCTGCAGATCGGCCAGCTCGGCGGGGCGCCCGAGGCCGGAGAGCATCAGCAGCTGCGGCGAGTTGTACGAGCCGCCGCACACGATCACCTCGCGCTCCGCGCGGTGCACGATCATCTCGGACAGCCGCGCGCCGACCACGCCGACGGCGCGCTCGCCCTCGAACAGGATCGAGAGCGCGTGCACGTGCGTCTCGACCGTCAGGTTCGGCCGCGTCATGGCGGGGTGCAGGTACGCAACGGCGGCGCTCGCCCGGGCGCCGTTCCGGTGGGTGACCTGGTACCAGCCGACGCCGTCCTGCTCGGGCCCGTTGAAGTCCTCGTTCAGGGAAAGCCCGTGCGCGGTCGCGGAGTCGAGGAACATCTGCCCGAGCGGGTTGCGCGAGCGCCCCTCGGACACCGGCAGCGGCCCGCCGGCCCCATGGAAGTCGCTCTCGCCGCTCTCGTTGTCCTCGGAGCGCTTGAAGTAGGGCAGCATCTCGTCCCAGGTCCAGCCCGGGCCCCACTCGTCGTAGTCGAGCGGATTGCCGCGCATGTAGACCATCGCGTTGATCGACGACGACCCGCCGAGCACCTTCCCGCGCGGGAGATAGATGCGGCGGTCGTTCGCGAAGGGCTCGTAGATCGTCGAGTGGTCCCAGTCCTGGGCGGTCCGGTAGAGCGTCGAGAAGGCCGCGGGCAGGTGGACGAGCTCGTTCGTGTCGGGCCCGCCCGCCTCGAGCAGCAGGACCGAGACGTCCGGGTCCTCCGTCAGGCGGTTGGCCAGCACGCAGCCGGCCGAGCCGGCCCCGACGATCACGTAGTCGTACATG
>DASQTS010000245.1:0-2990 GCA_035641775.1 Thermoleophilaceae bacterium | reverse complement strand
AGGGGATCGTCCCGACCGCCAGCCACTGGATCGAGCGCTGGCGTTCCCGCGGCAAGGCGGGCCTGGCGGGCGAGCGCCTTACCGGAATCGACCTGCGCGAGCGCGAGGCGCCTCAGCCGTCGGTTCCACCGCCCGATGCTGAGCCGCTGCTCGAGGTGAAGGGCCTCGAGAAGCGCTTCGGCGGCGTCCACGCCGTCGACGGTGCGTCGTTCGCCGTGCCCGAGGGGTCGATCACGGCGCTGATCGGCCCGAACGGCTCGGGCAAGACAACCGTGTTCAACCTGATCGGCGGCACGATGGCGCCGGACGCCGGGGAGGTCTGGTTCGACGGCCGCCGGATCGACGGCAAGCCGCCCTGGCAGCGCGCACATCTCGGCATCGGGCGGACGTTCCAGATCACCCGGCTGTTTCGCGAGATGACCGTGCTCGAGAACGTGGTAGCACCGCTGCGCGAGTTCCGGATCGGCGGTCTGAGCGCGGATGCGGTCTCGGGCCGCGAGGCGCGCCGCGCGGAGGAGCTGCTCGAGTTCGTCGGGATGCGCAAGTACCGCGACGTGCGCGCCTCGGCGCTGTCCTACGGGCAGCAGAAGCTGGTGGAGCTTGCCCAGATCCTGATGCTCGACCCGAAGCTGATCATGCTCGACGAGCCGGCCGGCGGCATCAACCCGACGCTGATCGAGCGAATCGGCGAGATGATCCGTGAGCTGAACGCCGGTGGCAAGACGTTCCTGATCGTCGAGCACAACATGCCGTTCGTGCTGGGTCTCTGCAACCCGGTCCTCGTGCTCGCGCGGGGTGAGACGATCGCGAGGGGCACCCCTGACGAGATCCAGCGCGACCCGAAGGTGCTCGACGCCTATCTCGGTGAGGACTTCACCCTCGAGCAGCCGGTGGAGGCGTGACGTGCTGAAGCTCACGGACGTGTGCGCCGGGTACGGAGGCGGCGACGTTCTCCAGGAGGTGAGCCTCGAGGTGCCGGACCGCTCGGTCTGCTGCATCGTCGGGCCGAACGGCGCGGGCAAGTCGACGGTGCTGCGCGCCGTGAGCGGGCTCCTTCAGCCCCGCAAGGGCGACGTGCAGCTCGAGGGGAAGTCGATCGTCGGCCTGCATCCGTCGCGCATCCTCGCGATGGGTGTGTCCCAGGTCCCGCAGTCCAATGCGCTCTTCCCGGGGTTGACGGTGAAGGAGAACGTGCTCATGGGCGCGTACATCCAGCGCCGTGACAAGAAGCTGCTCGAGAAGCGCTACGACTCCGTGGCGGAGCTCTTCCCGGTCATCAAGGAGCGCGCCGACGACCGCGCCGGGAACCTCTCCGGCGGCCAGCGACGCATGGTCGAGTTCGGCCGCTCGCTGATGCTCGAGCCGAAGCTCGTACTGCTCGACGAGCCGTCGCTCGGGCTCGACCCGAAGGCGCTCAAGCACGTCTGGGAGTCGATCCAGGTGATGGTCGACGCGGGGAAGACCGTCCTGCTCGTGGAGCAGAACGTCCGCTTCGGGCTGCGGATGGCGAAGCAGGGCATCGTGATGGAGAGCGGCCGCGTTCTGCTGACGGGCGAGGCCGGGTCGGTTCTGAACAACCCGGAGATGTCCGCCCTGTACTTCGGCGGCAGCGTCGCCAAGGCGTGAGCGGAGTCCTGTGGGCGACGGCGTCCGGCATAGGGTTCGGGCTCTTTCAGAGTCTCAACAGGCGGGCGATCCGCGGCATCGAGGACCCCTGGGTCTCGACCTTCCTCCAGCTGTTCGTGGCGACCGGGGTGCTCGTACTGGCGAGCCTCCTGTCGGAGGACCTCACCCAGCTGGGCGATGCGAGCGGCGAGGCGATCGCGCTGTTCGCGATCGCCGGGATCATCCACTTCGTCCTCGGCTGGCTGTTCCTCAACATGAGCCAGATGCGGATCGGCGCGTCGCGCACGGCGCCGCTGATCACGCTGACTCCGCTGTTCGGGGTGGTGCTCGCGGTCGTCACCCTGGGCGAGCTCCCGAGCGTGACCGCGCTGGCCGCGATCGTGCCGATCATCATCGGGGCGTGGATCCTCGCGAGCCGCGGCGGCGGCGACGTGAGGATCGACCGCGATTCGATCTTCGCGTTCGGCACCGCGTTCATGTGGGCGCTGAGCGCGGTGCTGACGGTCGAGGCGCTGGAGGGCCTCGACTCGCCGTTGCTCGGTGTGACGCTCGGGCTGCTCGCGGCGACGGCTGCGCTCGGCGGCGGCCTGGTGGCGCGCGGGTCGTTCGGCGCCATTCGCTCGATCGCGCGGAACACGCTGACGCTCAAGCTGTCCGCGGCCGTGCTGGTGGCGTTCGCGACCTGGTTTCGCCTGCTTGCGCTGGACGAGACCGACGTCGCCGTCGTGCTGGCGACCAACCTGGTGGGCGTGCCCATCACGCTCGTCCTCGCGCCGATGATGGTCGGCCGGCACCTCGAGCAGGCCGACGCGCGCATCTGGGTGGGTGGGCTGCTGGTGATCGTGGGCGTGCTCGCGCTGATCGCGCTGGAGGGGTGACGGCGTGACGTTCGACGTGCACGCCCACGTGGTCGTCCCCGAGATCACCGGCGATGAGCCCTGGCGCCCGAATGTGTGGAGAGACGACACGGGCAGCCAGATCGTGGAGATGGGTGGTAAGCAGATCCGCGCCGCAGTCCAGGAGTTCGTCGACGTCGAAGGAATCCTCACGGCACAGGACGAGGCCGGCATCGACCGTGTGCTCCTGTGTCCGTGGGTGCCGTTGCTGTACTACGACGCCGAGCCCGAAGACGGCCTCGAGCGCGCGCGCATCCAGAACGAAGCGCTCGCAGCACTTGTTCGAGACCATTCCGAGCGAGTCGCGGCTCTTGGAGCGGTCCCGCTGCAGGATCCCCAGCTTGCCGCGGACGAGTTGCGCGCGCTGATGGACGCCGACGTGCTGAAGGGAGTCGAGGTGGCGGCGAGCGTGCGCGGCGTGTTCCTCGGCGACGACCGCTTCGAGCCGCTCTGGGAGGCCGCCGAGGC
>DASQTS010000244.1:0-2383 GCA_035641775.1 Thermoleophilaceae bacterium | reverse complement strand
AAGGGCTGGTCGCGGGTGAGCATGTGCCAGATCGCTTCGGCGAGTCGACGGGCGAGGTCGATCTGGGCGACCTTGGCGCCGCGTTGCTTGCCGATCCGGGCTTTCGTCTGCTGGTAGCGGTCGCGGTAGACGGGATGCATGCAGGCGTGGGTGGCGGCCTCGACCAGCGCCCAGCGCAGGTAGCGGGGCCCTGCTTGCTGAGCGGACCGCGCAGGTCGCGCTCGCCGGACTGGTAGACGCGCGGGCAGAGGCCGCTGTAGCCGGCGAGCTTCCGCGGCGTGGGGAAGCGGCCGATATCGCCGAGCTCGGCGGCGATCGTGTAGGCGAGCACCCAGCTGATCCCGGGGACGGTGCAAAGCAGCGGCACGTAGCGGTGGTCGGCGCCGAGGCGGCGCAGCTCGCGCTCAGATTCGCCGATCTCGCGATCGAGCTCGTCGATCAGGCGCAGGCTGGCTTCGATCGTGCCCTGCCACGGCTCCGGCAGTCCGAGCCGGGCGAGGAGCTGGCGACCGCGGATGCCGAAGAGGTCGGAGACGGGGCAGGGTTTGCCGTGCGTGAGCATGACCGCGTGCACGCGCTGCTTCAGGCTCGAGCGGTGGCGGACCAGGTGCAGCCGCCAGCGCGCCCGCTCACGCTCAGCACGCACAAGCGGATCGGGCAGCCAGATCGCTGGCACCAGATCCCGGCGCGCCAGCTCGGCCAGCACCCAGGCGTCGATGCGGTCGGTCTTGCAGGCCAGCGGCGCCAGCCCCTTCACCTTCTGCGCGTCAGCGATCTCGACCTGCCAGCCCGCGAGCTCGAGCCGGTCGTGCACGAACCGGGCCCCGTTCATCGACTCGATCGCCGCGCGGACGGGCCCTCCGTGACGTGCCAGACGCTCGCTCAGACCACGCAGCCCATCAGCATCGGGTGGCGCGGCGCCAACCTCGACCCTCGCGCCCTCACCATCGAGCAGACAGAAATCGAGACGCTCGCGACTGAAATCCAAACCGGCGTACAACATCGAAGCGGGCCTCCTCTGCGATAGCTCCCAGATGACAAGCCGGAGCGTGTCACCCGGGGAGGCCCTTCTTCATGGCATTCCTTACCATGGAGGTTTCGGAGCGTCACACGCATACACGCGCGATCATTCGCGACACGATTTCTCCTGCAAAGCGGGTCGTTTGAGCGCGAAGACATGCGTCGCGAGACGTCGCGCGTGTCGTTTCTGATGTGTCCGTTTTGTGTCCGCGCGCTGTTGACGATACGGACAACGATCTCGGCGCCAGCGCTGATGCAGGTCCGAGAAAGGCTGGACGGTGGTCAGCGTCAAGAACGACTGGGCTACGGTTTTCGTTGACACGTTGGTTCAAGGGCGCCGCGAGCACCAACAATGAGGTGGCGATCGCGGGAGGAGATGGTGGCGGCGGCGGGCGGCAAGAATCTCTGGATCGTCGGCGGAGGAGATCTCGCCGGTCAGTTCGCCGACGCCGGGCTGCTCGACGAGGTCATCGTCTACATCGCTCCCGTGACGCTCGGCTCCGGAGCGCCGCTGCTGCCGCGCCGCGTCGAGCTGCGCCTCGAGGAGCTGGGGCGGAACCGCGACTTCGCGTGCGCGCGGTACGCGGTGGTGCGCGCCTAGTGTCGCCGCTGGCCGCGGCGGAGGGCGCCCAGCCGTCTGCGGTCGCGCTTCGTGGGCCGCGCGCCGAGGTCGGCGCCTAGCGGCCGGCTCGCCTTCGCCTCCAGCCGGCGCTGCTCGCGCTCGGCCGCGGACTCCGGCGTCTCCTCGTAGAGCTCGCGGGCGGCTGCCGCAGGGCCGCGCCGGTCGGCGAGCGCTCGCACGTCGACCGTCCAGCGCTGCTGGTTTCGCCTGATCTCGAGCCGGTCGCCGACGGCGACCTCGCGGGACGGCTTCGCACGCTCGCCGTCCACCTTCACGTGGCCGCCGGCGACGGCGTCGGTGGCGGCAGAGCGCGTCTTGAAGAAGCGGGCCGCCCAGAGCCACTTGTCGATCCGCACACGCTCCACGGCTAGGACCGACGCTAGTCCTCGTCTTCCCAGTACTCGAGCTCGGGCCCCGGGCGGGCGAACAGGATCCGGTCGCCTGCGACGCTGCGCGCGCCGATCTTGCCGGTGTCGAGGTACTCGACGATGTCGGGCGCGATCAGCGTCGAGAGCATGAGCACGCGGATGGGCGCGTCCGTGTCGTTGCGGATCTGGTGGGCGCCCTCCTTGCCGCGCGGGAAGGCGACCACATCGCCCTCGCGCAGCTGCTGCTCGCCCTCGTGCGTGCGGAGCGTCGGCTCGCCGCGGAGGACGATCACCCACTCTTCGTTCGCGTGGTGCGTGTGGAACGGCCCCTGCTTGTTGCCAGGCTCGACGTCGTACATGCTCGCGCCGATCA
>DASQTS010000243.1:0-6638 GCA_035641775.1 Thermoleophilaceae bacterium | reverse complement strand
GCCGCGGGCAGGTGGACGAGCTCGTTCGTGTCGGGCCCGCCCGCCTCGAGCAGCAGGACCGAGACGTCCGGGTCCTCCGTCAGGCGGTTGGCCAGCACGCAGCCGGCCGAGCCGGCCCCGACGATCACGTAGTCGTACATGGGGCGACGCTAGCCGGGCCGGACTGCTGCCGCAAGCTATCCTTCCCGCCCTCATGGCGGTCCCCAAGCAGAGACAGTCCCACGCGCGGACGAACAAGCGCCGCTCGCAGCACAAGGTCGAGGGGCCGGGCCTGAGGCACTGCCCGCGCTGCCACGCGCCGCGCCGGCCGCACCGCGTGTGCCCCAACTGCGGCACCTACGCCGGCCGCGAGGTCGTCGTACAGCAGCCCGGAGTCGACTCAGACGACGAGTGATCGCGGTCGACGCGAACGGCGCCGACCAGGGGCCGGCCGCAGTCGCCGAAGGGGTTGCCCGCTCGGGGCTGCCCGTGCTCCTGTTCGGCCCAGCCGGCGAGATCGCCGCGGCCGCGGGGCCGCGTGCGGAGATCGTCGACGCCGCTGAGACCGTCAAGGCGGGCGAGGACTCGGTCGCCGCCGTGCGCTCGAAGCGGGACGCGTCGATCGTCCAGGCCGCCGCGGCGGTGGGCGACGGCCGCGCGGACGCCCTCGTCTCCGCCGGCAGCACCGGCCCGACGCTCGCGGCCGCCACGCTGTCCGTGAAACGCATCAAGGGCGTCTACAGGCCCGCGCTCGCCGTGCTCATGCCGATCCCCGGCGGGCCGGTGCTCCTGCTCGACGCGGGCGCGAGCGTGGAGGTGCGGCCCGAGCACCTCGTGCAGTTCGCCTACATGGGCGCGGGCTTCATGGAGGCGGTGGTGGGGATCGACCGCCCGTCCGTCGGCCTCTTGTCCGTGGGCGAGGAGTCCGGCAAGGGGACCCCGGACGTGCTCACCGCGCACGAGCGCATAGCCGAGGCCGGCGGGCTGAACTTCGTGGGGAACGTCGAGGGTTTCGACATCCCGAACGCCGCCGCCCAGGTGGTCGTCGCGGACGGATTCACCGGCAACGTGGCGCTGAAGGTGCTCGAGGGCACTCTCAAGGTGGCCTTCGGCGAGATCCGCTCGCGCGTCCGCTCGGGCGCCGTCTCGACCCTCGGCGGCCTGCTGGTCCGCGGCAAGCTGGGAAAGCTGCGCGAGGACCTCGACCCCGAGAAGGTGGGCGGCGCGATCCTGCTCGGGCTGCGGAAGCCCGTCGTCGTGGCGCACGGCAGCTTCGGCCCGACGGGCATCGAGCACGCCGTCAAACTGGCCCGGCGTGCGGTGGACGAGGACATGGTCGGGCGCACCACCGCGGCCCTCCGGGCGGCCGGTGCGTTGCGGTCCGCGACCGCTGCTAGCGTCGCCCCGCGATGACCCGCGAAGAGGTTCTCGACCGCATCCGCGAGCACCTGGCCACCGAATTGGAGGTCGACGCCGACCGCATCGACGACTCCACCCGCTTCAAGGAGGACCTCGAGGCGGACTCGCTCGATCTGGTGGAGCTCGTGGTCGAGCTCGAGGACCGCTATGGGGTCCGCATCCCGGACGAGGAGGCGGCCAAGGTCCTCACGGTCGGCCAGGCCGCAGACTTCGTCGCCGCCCATGCAAGCGGGATCGAGACCTGAGTCGCTTGAGGAGGTGCTCGCGGAGCTTCCGGACGACCTCCGGCGGCAGGCCTTCACACACGCCTCGTGGGTGGAGCACCGCGCCGAGGCGTACGAGCGGCTCGCATTCCTGGGGGACGTGGTCCTGAGCCTCGCGGTCTCCGACCACCTGTATCCGCGCTTCGAACGCTACGGCGCCGGGCGGCTCACGAAGGTGCGCGCGCAGGCCGTGAGCGGGGCGTCGTGCGCGCGCGTTGCGCGCGAGCTGGGCGTGCCGGGCGAGCTGCGGAAGCGGGCGCCCGAGGGCAGCACCGGGCGCTCCGCCGACATGCTGGTGGACTCGGAGCGGGTGCTTGCCTCGGTGTGCGAGGCCATCATCGGCGCGAGCTACATCGCGTTCGGGCTCGAGCGCACGGCGCCGGCCGTCGTGGAGTCGTTCCGCGGCGAGATCGAGCAGGCGCTCGAGCATCCGGTGGACTACAAATCGGTGCTGCAGGAGCGGCTCGCGCGGCGCGCGGAGGTCGTCGTGTACCTGACGATCTCGGAGGAGGGGCCGGCGCACGACAGGCGCTTCATCGCGGTCGCCGAGGTCGGCGGGGAGGAGCTCGGCCGCGGGGAGGGAAAGACGAAGAAGGCCGCGGAGCAGGAGGCGGCCCTGCACGCCCTCGACACCTTGGATGAAGAGGCGGCGTCCTAGATGCACCTGAGGTCCATTTCGATGAAGGGCTTCAAGTCCTTCCCCAGCCGGACGAAGCTGGAGTTCGGGCCGGGCGTGTCCGTCGTCGTCGGGCCGAACGGCTCGGGCAAGTCGAACATCACGGACGCTGTGCTGTGGGCGCTCGGCGAGCAATCGCCGCTCGCGGTGCGCGGCTCGTCCATGAAGGACGTGATCTTCGCGGGCGCGCACGGGGTGCAGGGCTCGAACGCAGCCGAGGTCGAGGTCGTGATCGACAATGGCGACGGCGCACTCGACATCGACTTCTCGGAGATCTCGATCGTGCGGCGCCTCGAGCGGGACGGCGAGGGCGAGTACCGGCTGAACGGGGCGCGCTGCCGGCTGGTGGACGTGGTGGAGGTGCTCTCCGACTCCGGGCTCGGCAAGGAGATGCACTCGGTCGTCTCGCAGGGGAAGGTCGAGCAGATCGTGCTCTCGCGCCCGCGCGACCGGCGCCTGATGATCGAGGAGGCGGCCGGGCTCGGGAAGCACCGCAAGCGGCGCCGCCGGGCCCAGCTCAAGCTGGAGCGCACGGAGGAGAACCTGTCGCGCGCGCTCGACGTCGAGCGCGAGGCCCGCTCGCGGCTGCGGCCGCTGAAGCGCCAGGCGGAGGCGGCCGAGCTGCACGAGCGGCTCGAGCGGCAGACGACCGAGGCGCGGTATGCCCTGGCGCGCGATGCGGCGCGTGGCGCACGGCTGGCATTGGTCGAGGCCGAGGAGCGGGCGCGAGGGGTGCGCGGCGAGCGCGACGAGGCCGAGCGGCTGCTAGGCGAGGTGGCGCGCCGGCGCGAGGAGGCCGAGGAGGCCTTTGCCGCGCAGACGCGCGACCGCGAGCGGCTGCAGGCGCGGCTGTATGCGGCGCGGTCAGCCGGCGAACGGATTGCATTGAGGTTGGAGCGCGTGCGTGAGCAGGCACTCGCCGCACGAGAGCGCCGTGAGCGGCGGCTGCAACAGGTGGAGGTGCTGGAGCAGCAGGCAGCGGCCGACGCCGAGCTGGCCGGCGAGGAGGAGCGTCCCCAGGACCGGATCGCCGCGATCGAGCGCGAGCTGGCGGCGCTGGACGCGGGCCGCGAGGAGCGGCTCGAGCGCGAGCTGGCCGGGCTCGAGGAGCAGCAGGTTGCCGCACGGGCGCGGGTGGAGGAGCTCGAGAGCGCGGCCGCCGAGGGGCGCACCGCGCTCGAAAGGGCTGAGCTCGCGGCCGAAGAGGCTCGCGCGGCGCGCCGCGAGGCGGAGCGCGCGGCCGAGGCCGCCGGCGCTCGCGCCGCACAGGTGGGCGCCGAGCTGGCGGCGGTGAACCAGTTCGTGCGCGGGGCGTCCGCGTCCCCAGGCAACACCCGCACGCTGGTCGAGCAGCTTCACGTGGAGCCCGGCTACGAGCGCGCCCTCGCCGCCGTCCTCGGCCCGCGCCTCACCGCCGCCGTCGTCAACGACCGCGGTGAAGGTGAGCTGGTCCTCGACGCGGCCGGTCAAAACGGCGCAAGCGTCCTGCTCAGGGTCCCTATTCGGGCTCCTAGCCAGGACGCTTTGGCCGGCGCGGCGGGCGGTGGCCCCGCCGCGGCGGTTCCAGCTTCACCGTCCGTGCCCGGAGGGCAACAGCTTTCGCAACTTGTGCGCCCCGAACGGGAGGTCGCGGCGCTCGCAGATCGGTTGCTTGCCGGCGTCTTGGTCGTGGACAAGCTCGCTGCGCTTCCCGAGACGTTCAGCGGCATTGCCGTAACGCGCGCGGGGCGGCTGTTCGACGCGCGGACGGGTGAGCTGTCGCAGGCGCCGGCCGGCGGAGCGGACCGACTGCTCGAGGAGCTGGCGCGGCGTGACGAGCTGGTCGGATCCTCCGAGCAGGCCGTTCGCGACGAGGCGGAGGCGCGGGCGGCGGTGGAGCGTCACGCGGAGACGGTGATGGAGGCGGACGCTGCCCGGGAGGCCGCGGAGTCGGCGCTCCGGACCACGCTGCGCGCGGTGGCCGAGGCCGAGGAGGTCGTGAGCCGCTCCGATTGGGTCATCGCCCGCCGGCGCGAGGCGCCCGACGACGGCCCCGAGGCCGTCCGGAGAGCCGAGCTGCTCGGCGACCTGCGTGCCGAGCAGCGCCTCGCCGAGCGCATCGAGCGCGAGCGCGACGAGCGCGCCCGGGCACTCGACGCCCTTCGAAACGGCGCGGAGCGGGACCTCGATCTGGCTGCCGATGCCGAGCGCGCCGCCGCGGCCCTGGACGCCGCTCGCGACGCCGTCGCCACCAGGCGCGACGCGCTCCAGGTCGAGCTCGACGAGGGCGCAGCCGCCGGGGACGAGACCGCCGCCGCGCTCAAGGCATGCGCGCAGGAGGAGGCGGAGCTCCAGGGCCGCCTCAAGCGTGCGAGCGAGGCCGTGACCGGCGCGGAGGTCGCCGCGCAGCAGGTGCGCGATGCCGCCGCCGACGCCGAGCGTGATCTGAACGAGCTGGCCGGTCGGCTGGGGCTCGAGCCGCAGCCCGCCCCAGAGCCGCTCCCCGACGAGGAGCGCGAGGCGCTCACCCAGCGTGTGGACCGGCTCGGGCGCCGCCGCGAGCAGCTCGGGCCGGTCAACCCGCTCGCCAAGCGGGAGTACGACGAGGCCGTCGCGCACGTGGAGGAGCTCGAGACGCAGCGGGCGGACCTCGAGAGCGCGCTCGCCGAGCTCGAGGGGCTCATCAGGGAGACCGACCGGTGCATCCGCGAGGCCTTCGAGCAGACCTTCGAGGCCGCCGCGAAGAACTTCGAGGACGTCGTGCAGCACCTGTTCCCCGGCGGCCGCGGGGCGCTCCGGCTCGTGCACGAGGCGATGGGCCCGCGCCCGGTGGTGGGCGGGAAGCCGCTCCCTGAGGGCGAGGCGCCGGAGCCCGACGAGGGCGAGGATGAGCAGTCCGAGGCAGGGGTCGAGATCGAGGTCACCCCGCCCGGCAAGTCCACGAAGAGGTTGTCGCTTCTGTCCGGCGGCGAGAAGTCGCTGGTCGCGCTTGCCTTCATGTTCGCGGTCTTCCTCGCGCGCCCGTGCCCGTTCTACATCCTCGACGAGGTCGAGGCCGCCCTCGACGACCTCAATATCGACCGCTTCCTCGAGCTCGTGAAGCGCTACTCCGACCGCGCCCAGTTCATCGTCGTGACGCACCAGAAGCGCACGATGGACGCGGCCGACACGCTCTACGGCGTGAGCATGGGCGGGGACGGGATCTCGCGCGTGGTGTCGCGAAAGCTGGCCGGGAGGCCCGCTGAAGACCACGCGCTCGCGTCCACCGAAGAGGCCGCCGCCTAAGTCAAGCGGCCGGGCGGCGACCGCGAGGCCTGCGCCTCGACGGGCCGCGGACACGAGCCGTGCGCCTCGACGTCGCTAGCCTCCGCGGGCCGATGGCCCGCACCTGGTACGAGCTGTTCGAGACAGGCGAGGAAGCCACTCCGCCCGCCGCGCCCGAAGACGGCGAGGGCCAGCGCAGGGGCTTCTTCAAGCGCCTGCGCGACAACATGTCGAAGACTCGCCAGGCGATAGGCGCGGAGCTGCAGACCACGGTCTTCCAGTCGCTCGACGACGAGGCGTTCGAGCGGCTCGAGGAGACGCTGATCTACGCGGACGTGGGCGCGCCCACCACGGCGAAGATCGTCGAGCGGCTCGAGACGGAGGCCGAGAGCGGCGACCTCGAGGGCGGCGAGGGCCTGTCGCGCCGGCTATGCGAGCTGCTCGCGGAGACCGCGCGTGTCGACGGCGACACGATCCCGCTGACCGAGCACCCGACCGTGATCCTCATGACGGGGGTCAACGGCAGCGGGAAGACAACGACGATCGGGAAGATGGCCTGGCACCTCCAGAAGGAGCTCGGCCGCTCGGTGCTCCTGGCCGCCGGCGACACGTTCCGCGCGGCGGCCGCGGAGCAGCTCGCCCTCTGGGCCGAGCGCTCCGGCGCGGATTTCGTGCGGGGCGAGGCCGGTTCCGACCCGGGAGCGGTGGTCTTCGACGCGATCGAGGCGGCGCGGGCCCGCGGGCACGACGTGGTGATCGTGGACACCGCGGGCCGCCTCCACACGCAGCAGCACCTGATGGACGAGCTGCGCAAGGTCCGCAAGGTGATCGAGCGCCAGGCGCCGGGCGCTCCTCACGAGACGCTGCTCACGATCGACGCCACCACCGGCCAGAACGGCCTTCGCCAGGCGCTCCTGTTCCGCGAGGCGGTTGAGGTGACCGGAATCGTGCTCACCAAGCTCGACGGGACGGCCAAGGGCGGGATCGCCCTCGCGATCGCGCAGGAGCTCGGCGTGCCGGTGAAGCTGATCGGGATCGGCGAGGCGCTCGAGGACCTG
>DASQTS010000242.1:0-3238 GCA_035641775.1 Thermoleophilaceae bacterium | reverse complement strand
GCCCAGGACGCCATCCAGCTGGACGGCTTCGAGGGCGACGAGCGGACCGGGGCGCAGATCGTGTTCCGCTCCCTCGAGGAGCCGCTGCGTCAGATCGCGGACAACGCCGGGCTCGAGGGCTCCGTCGTGGTCAACGAGGTGCGCAACGCGAAGGGCACGAACGACGGCCTGAACGCCGACACCGGCGAGGTCGTCGACCTGGTCAAGGCGGGCGTCATCGACCCCGCGATGGTGACCCGGTCCGCCCTCCAGAACGCCGCGTCGATCGGGAAGAACATCCTGACGACCGAGGCGATCGTGGCCGAGATGCCGGAGCAGAACGGCGGCGGCGGCATGCCGGGTGGCATGGGCGGCATGGACGGGATGATGTAGGACGACATGGCTGCGCGCCGGGCACAGCCCGGCGCTTGCCCACGGCGAAGCGGTCTAGCGTCCCGCACCGAGAACGGCGGGCATCGAGAGTGGGGTCACTCCCAACTGCTCGATGTCCGCCGTTCCTCTTTCTGTAGTCATCGGCTCCTCGAGCAGCTCCGCCTCATCCCACGTCGCGAAGCGCAGGACCCGCAACGAGGCGCGCACGACCGGCAACGGGATGTGCACCAAGCGCCTCCGGCGACCGGCCGCGCGTAACGAGGCGCGCACGATGTCGTCGTACGAGAGCACCTCCGGGCCGGCCAGGTCGTAGCCACCGGAGGCGCCGTTGCCCAGGGCGCCGATCACCGCCGCCGCGACGTCCTCGGCCCAGACCGGCTGATACAGCGCGCGGCCGGAGCCCGAGACCGGGACCGCCGGCAGGCGCGAGAGCCGATCGAGCAGCGTCAGCCACGGGTCGCCGGGCGCATAGACGATCGAGGGCCGGAACACAGTCGTCGCGAGCTGCGACTCCTCCACCGCCTCCTCCGCGAGCGCCTTCGCCCGGAAGAAGCGCGTGCGCGAGTGGTGGCTCGCATTCATCGCGGAGAAGAACACGAAGCGCTCCACTCCCGCGCGCTCGGCGGCCCGCAGCAGGCGCAGCGTCGCCAGCGCGTTCAGCTCCTCGATCGAGCCGCGCGGCTGGTCGCGGATCGACGCGGCCAGATGCACCACGGTGTCCACGCCGCGCAGCGCGTTGCGGAACGACGGCGGGTCGGCGAGATCGCCGAGGGCGATCTGAACGCGCACGCGCTGGTCGCCCAGTCGCCGCTGGTCGCGGACGAGCGCGCGCACCGGCGGGCCGTCCGCGGTGAGCCGGCGGAGCAGCGCTGAGCCGACCGTGCCCGTTGCGCCGGTGAGGAGGATCACCGGCCGGAGACTACGTCCTGGGCGCCCGCGGCTCGCCGCCGCGTAGAATGCGCCGTTCCATGGCCTATGTGATCGCTGAACCGTGCATCGACACCAAGGACAACTCGTGCGTCGAGGTCTGCCCTGTCGACTGCATCCATCCGACTCCCGACGAGCCCGACTACGACCAGGTAAAGCAGCTCTATATCGACCCAGAGGAGTGCATCGACTGCGACGCATGCGTCGAGGCCTGCCCCGTGGACGCCTGCTTCGCCGAGGATCAGCTGCCCGATGAGTGGCAGCCGTACATCCAGATCAACGCCGACTACTTCAAGCAGGCCGGGTAAGGCATCGCTGCGCACCGGGCACCGCCCGGTGCTTGCGCACTACGCCATTGGCAGCGCCGTGCCCGTGATCTCGGGCATCGGCGGGCCTGACGGCGTCTGCAGCACCGCCAGCTCCTGCGGCGTCGCGGCGATGACGCCTCGCGCCGCGTGGTAGATCGCCTGCGCGGCCGGCGCGTCCGGGTCCTCGAGCACGAGCGGACGGCCCTCGTCCGCGGACACGCGCAGCTCCTCCTGGAGCGGGATCTTCCCGAGCAGGGGAACGTCGAGCTCGTCCGCGAGCAGCTGGCCGCCGCCCTCGCCGAAGATCGTGAAGCGCTCGCCGGTCGGGGTCGTGAAGCCGGACATGTTCTCGATCACGCCCGCGATCTCGAGGTCGAAGCGGAGCGCGGTGTCCGCCGCCCGCGCGGCCACCTTCTGGGCGGCCGGCTGCGGCGTGGTCACGATCACGAACTTCGCCTGCGGCAGCAGCTGGGCGAGCGTCATCGAGACGTCGCCGGTGCCTGGCGGCAGGTCGATCAGCAGGTAGTCCAGCTCGCCCCAGTCCACATCCTCGAGGAACTGACGGATCGCCTTGTGGAGCATCGGCCCGCGCCAGGTGATCGCCTGGTCCTGCTCGTTCAGGAAGAACTCGATCGAGATCGCCTTCACGCCCGCGGGGCCCTCGAGCGGCAGGATCTTGCGCTCGGCGGAGACCTTCGGCCGGCCGTGCACGCCGAGCATGCGCGGGATCGAGTAGCCCCAGACGTCGGCGTCGAGCGCCGCCGCCCGCTTGCCCTCGGCCTGCAGCGCCGCGGCGAGGTTGGTGGTGACGGTGGACTTGCCCACGCCGCCCTTGCCGGAGCCGACGCAGATCACGTTCTTGACGGCGGCGAGCGCTCCCTGCGGGAGGCCGCCGTTGCGGCCGAGGCGCTGGGCCAGCGTCTGCTTCTCCTGGTCGGAGAGCACGTCGAAGCCGACGTTGACGGTCGGGATGCCGAGCGCCTGGACCTTCTCGACGACGGCCGTCTGGAAGTGGTTGCGAATCGGGCAGCCGGCCGTGGTGAGCGACACGACGACGTTCGCGGTCTGGTCGTCGGGCTGCTCGATCGTGCGGACCATGCCGAGCGTGACGATGTCCTTGCGGAGCTCGGGGTCTATGACGCCGCGAAGCGCGTCCTCGATCTGTTCACGGGTGGGCATCCGGATCAAGTGTAGAAGCCACCCTCCAAATACCAACGCCGCCCCCGAGGGGACGGCGCTGGTGAGGGAGGAGAGATACTGCACACTGCCGGCGATATGAGGCCGACAGTCCTCACCCGCCCGCTCTCTCCGTGCGGACGGGGCTAAGTCAGCCGCCGAGGAGGCGGTGGCTGCGCACCGGGCACGCCCGGTGCTTGCCGAACTACGCGATCGAGCTGACCCGCTGCACGAGGCCCTCGGCCTGGCCTTGCACCTCGCGGCGCGCGACCTTGGCCTGGCGCTCGAACTGGCGGCGGGTCGACTTCACCTGACGCTCGGCCTCGCGACGGTTCTGCTTCACCGTGCGGACGGCCGAGTTGCGGCGCTGGCGCAGCTCGCGCTCCACGCGGGTGCGGGTGCGCTTGACCTCGCGCAGCGCGCGGTTGCGGCCGGTCGAGCCACGGCGCTCGAAG
>DASQTS010000241.1:0-3523 GCA_035641775.1 Thermoleophilaceae bacterium | reverse complement strand
CGGCCGTCGAGCCGCCCGAACAGGAGCTCCACGACCCTGCGTGCCACCTGCGTGGAGACGAAGCGCTCGGTTGTCGAGTGGAAGGTGCCCACGTTGAGCGCGCGCGAGTGCCGCAGCGCCGCCGACGCCGCGCTTGGCGCGAACGGCTCGTGCACGTGCAGGAAGTCGAGCTCGGCGCGCTCGAGGAACTCCGCGATCGTGCGCGACACGTCCAGCGGCAGCGACACCGACCCCCCGCGGCGGAACGGGAGCGACTGGCCCACGGCGAGCATCGACGCGCAGCCGGGCTCGGCCCAGAGCGCCTCCGGATCGTTCTTGAGCGCGCGGACCTTCGCCCGCCCCTCCCGGATCAGCTCACGCGAGTCGGACGGCGCGACCACCACGACGCGGTGGCCGCGCGCGCACAGCTCGTCGGACAGCCGCTCGACGAAGCCGTTGACCTCGTGATGCTGTTCCCAGGGCCAGGGTGTTACTTGCGCGATGCGGAACGACACACGCGCAGGTTATTTACCTAGGTGTCGATGGTTGTTTCGACCTGCGCCACGTTCTGGCCAGGCAGCTTCGGCGCGCCGCCATGCTCGGCGATGAAGTCCTCGACCATCTGACGCGCGACCGGGTCCGGGTGCTGCTCCGGCGGCGACTTCATCAGGTACGCCGAGGCGCCCACGATCGGGCCGCCGAGGCCGTGGTTCATGGCGAGCTTGCAGCAGCGCACCGCGTCGATCACGATGCCGGCCGAGTTCGGCGAGTCCCAGACCTCGAGCTTCGCCTCGATCGTCAGCGGCACGTCGCCGAACGACTCGCCCTCGAGCCGGATGTGCGCCCACTTGCGGTCGGTGAGCCACGGCACGTAGTCGGAGGGGCCGATGTAGACGTCGTCCGCGGGCAGCTCATGGCCCATGATCGAGGTCACGGCGTTGGTCTTGGAGATCTTCTTCGACTCCAGCCGCTCGCGCTCGAGCATGTTGTAGAAGTCCATGTTGCCGCCCACGTTGAGCTGCGACGTGCGCTTCATCTCGACGCCGCGCTCGTGGAAGAGCCGGGCGAGCATGCGGTGCACGATCGTCGCGCCCACCTGCGACTTGATGTCGTCGCCGATGATCGGCAGCTTGTGCTCCTCGAACCGCCGCGCCCAGTAGTTCTCCTTCGCGATGAACACCGGGATGCAGTTCACGAAGCCGCAGCCGGCCTCGAGGATCTGCTCGACGTACCACTTCGTGGCCTGCTCGGAGCCGACCGGGAGGTAGGAGACGACCACGTCGGTCTTCGTTTCCTTGAGGATTTTCACGATGTCGTCGGTCTCGCCCGGCGCCTTCGTGATCTTCTCCTTGAGGTACTTGCCGAGCCCGTCGTGCGTCATGCCGCGGTGGACCGGCACGCCGAGGTGCGGGACGTCGGCGAACTTGATCGTGTTGTTCTGGCCCGACCAGATTGCCTCGGAGAGGTCCTTGCCGACCTTGTCCGCGTCGATGTCGAACGCCGCCGAGAACTCGATGTCGCTGATGTGGTAGCCGCCGAGGTCAACGTGCATGAGCCCCGGGACGGACTCCTTCGCATCGGCGTCCTTGTAGAACTCGACGCCCTGGACGAGCGAGGATGCGCAGTTGCCTACGCCGATGATCGCGACGCGCACCTTGTCGCTCTGGTAGCGCGAGCCGCCGTTGGAAGAGATATTCGAATCAGTCACAGGAGAACACACCCGCCAAGGTCGTTTGGGTTACACGATGCCGGGTCCACGGGCAAGTTGGCGCCGCACGTGGAGCACCCGCTGAAGTGCTGTGAACACCGTCAGCGCGCTCAGCGCATAGATCGCCGGCTCGAGCAGGTCGAAGTCAGAAATTAGCTCACCGGCCGCGAAGACGAGGCCGACTGAGAGGATCACTACCCGGACCGCACGGGAAGCGATCCCGACCTTGCACTCCACTCCGAGCGCCTCCGCGCGGGCGCGCGTGTAGCTCACCATGTATGAGCCCACCACCGCGAGCACCGTGGCGCCAACGGCGAGGTCGTTGCCCTCCTGCGCGAACCAGGCTGCCACGGCCGCCAGCACGACGCCCTCCTCCACGCGGTCGAGCGTCGAATCGAGGAACGCGCCAAAGGGCGTGCCCTTCCCCGACATGCGGGAATAGCGGCCGTCGAGCATGTCACAGAGCGAGCCGAGGATGAACGCCACACCCGCGAGGACGAAGTGGTGCTCCAGGATCAGTACGGCTGCGATCAGGTTCCCGACGAGCCCCGCCATCGAGATCGCGTTCGGCGTGAGCCGGGATTCGATCAGGCGGTTGCGCGCGAGCTCGCGCATCTCCGCGGTCGTGCGGATGCTCATGCGTGCGCGGTATTCCACGCCCAGGCCTCTGGCCGGGCGCGGGCGAACGCCGCGGAGGCGGCGTACGCCGAGAGGCCGGCCACGAGCGCGCCGAGCGCCGCGTCCAGCCAGAAGTGGTTCGCGGTGACCACCACCACGAAGGTCACGACGGCGGGGTAGACCGCCCACAGCGCCTTCACCGCGCGGCGCCTCACCAGCATCATCGCGGGGATCGCGATCATCAGCGCGAACGCCACGTGCATGCTGGGCACGGCCGCGAAGGGGTTGTAGAGCACGTTCGCGCTGGCGGCCGCCTTCTCGCCCACGAATCCCGCGACCGAGTCGCTGAAGCCCCATTCGGGTAGGAAGCGCGGCGGCGCCGTCGGGTAGGCCATGTAGCCCACAAGCGCGAGGCCCATGGCGACCATGAACATGTTGCGCACGAAGTAGAACGCGTGGTTGCGCGCGAGGTAGAGCCAGATCAGGAACGTGGTCGTGACCACGAAGTGCGAGTTCACGTACATCCAGCTCGACGCATCGAGGAGCCACCGGTTGCTCTCCGCCCAGTCCTGGAGGCCCGGCTCGAAGAAGAGGCCGAGTGCCCGCTCCGCATCCACGAGCTGGCGGGCGTGCTCGAAGGCGAGCGCTGCCTGCCCGTCGACCAGCCCGCGGACGAGCCGGTACAAGTAGTACGCCCCGGCGAACAGGGCGAGCTGGCGGATGGCGTCGAGCCAGCCGTTGGGCAGCCAGCGCCCGCTTAGGCGCCAGACCCGAGCCAGCTGGACCAGGAGCGGGTGGGACGGAGGCACGGGCGTCTAGCGTAGCTTGCTTGGCTAGCCCTTGCCCTCGTCGCAGCGGCGGCCGCGAGAGATGAGCCGTTCCGGCGCGAACCGCGTGGACAGGCGCACGAACCCCTCCTCGTCGGCGATCACGCGAGTCCACTCGCCGTGCGGCTCGACGCAGGCGTTCGAGGCGAACCAGTACGGCGTCCAGCGGACCTTCACGATCGCCTCGCCGGGCCGCTTCACGTCGAGCAGGAGCTCGTCCGACTGGAACTGCTCGACGACGATGCGCGCATCGCCCTGCGAGATCGCGAGCGGCGCCGGCAGCAGGACCTCGTAGACGCGCCAGTCGTCGGACTTCCAGCGCAGGCGGAGGTAGGGCAGCCCCTTCTCGATCAGCGCGCGCTCTCCGTAGGAGCTCTTGTCGGGCTTGGCG
>DASQTS010000240.1:0-3855 GCA_035641775.1 Thermoleophilaceae bacterium | reverse complement strand
AAGCCGAACTCCTCGGCCTTCGGCCACACCTGCACGACGTCTCCCGTCGTCACGCCGGGCCTGATCATCTCGATGGCAGCGTCGAGGTAGTAGCGGCAGCGCTTGTACGCGTCCACCAGCGGCTTCGACGCGCTCGCGATCGCGAACGTGCGGTAGTAGCACGTGCGGTAGCCCATGAAGCTGTGGAGGATGTCGAAGTAGGCGGGGTCGCCGGGTCGGAGCGCGCGGTCCGTGTAGACGTGCGGGTGCGGGCTGCAGCGCTCGCCCGAGATGGCGTTGACCCCCTCCACGAACTCGGAGCCCATGTCGTACAGCACCTTGTTCACCAAGCCGACGCACTCGTTCTCGCGCATTCCGGGCCGCATGGCGCGGTAGAGCTCCTCGTACGCGGCGTCGACCATCATGCAGGCCGTGTTCAGCAGCGTGATCTCGTCCCGCGTCTTGATCATGCGCGCCTCTTGCATGAGCTGCTGGCCGTCGACGACCTGCACCCCCGCCTTCTGAAGCGCGAACAGGACGGCCGGCTCGACCGCGTCCACACCCACCGGCTCGCCGAGCAGATCGCGCTGCTCGAGCTCCACGCGGATCTTCTCCGCCACGTTCTCCGCGCGGCCCGACTCCGGCGACATCGCGCCGCGGAGCGTGGAGATGCCGGCGCGGGAGCGGCCGTCGGCCAGCCACGGGTTGTAGAGCTGGTGGTGGCGGGCTGCGGAGCCGAAGTCCCACATGATCGGCTCGTCGCGCTGGGGGAGGAGGCAGAAGCGATTCAGCTTGTCCTGCGCCCAAGTGCCGATGTGGGTTGCCGTGATGTAGCGGATGTTCGTCATGTCGAAGCAGAGCAGGGCGCCCATTTCCGACTCGGCGAGCAGCGACGAGATCCGCGCGAGCCGCTCCTCGCGCAGCCGGTCGAAGCGCACGCGCTCCTCCCAGTCCACGGCCATCGTCCCGTACGTGTGCAATCCCATTCCGCCACCTTGCCCGGTCGAGTGCTGCAAACGATTGCACGGCGCGTGCGTGGCCGTCAACCTCGCCCTGCTTGACACGTCCTCCGCGTCTGTGCAAACGTTTGCAGCAATGGGGGACTCGGAACTGAGAGGCAAGACGCTCGGCTGGGTGGGGACGGGCCGGATGGGGTACGCACTCGCGACCCGCCTGCTCGAAGCGGGGTGCGACCTGGCTGTCTACAACCGCACGCGCGCGAAGGCCGAGCCGCTGGCCGAGCTGGGCGCGAAGGTCGTGGACACGCCGGCCGAGCTGGCCGACCGCGAGATCGTCTTCACGATGGTCGCCGGCCCGGAGGACTTCAAGGCCGTCGTGCTCGGCGAGAACGGGCTGCTGTCGCGCTCCGACGCCGCGCCGGCGGTGATCGTGGACTCGTCGACGATCTCGCCCGAGGCGTCCGCCGAGGTCCGGGCCCAGACGGAGGGTCGCGACGTCGCGCTGCTCGCGGCGCCCGTCAGCGGGAACCCGTCGGTGGTCGATGCCGGCAAGCTGACGGTCGTCGTGTCGGGGCCGACCGATGCCTGGGAGGCCGCGCGTCCGTACCTCGAGCTCTTCGGGGCCGGAGCGACCTACGTGGGCGGGGGCGACGTGGCCCGCCTCGTGAAGATCTGCCACAACCTGATGCTCGGCGTCGTCGCCCAGTCGCTCGCCGAGATCACTGTGCTCGCCGAGAAGGGCGGCGTGTCGCGCGCCGCGTTCCTCGAGTTCCTCAACAAGAGCGTGATGGGCTCGATGTTCACGGGGTACAAGACGCCGGCGATCGTCAACCTCGACTTCACACCCACGTTCACCCCGGCGCTCCTCTACAAGGACTTCCATCTCGGCTTCGAGGCGGCCGCGGAGCATGGCGTGCCGATGCCGGTCGCCGCGGCCGCTCAGCAGGCCGTCCAGGCGCTCATGGGGTTCGGCTACGACGACACCGACTTCATGGCGCTGCTGGAGCTCGAAGCGCGCGCATCGGGGCTCGAGCTCGAGTCCGAGAACGTGCCGGTGAGCGACGGGCTACAGGACCCGGGCCGCGTCGAGGTCGCGCCCTAGCGATGGCCGGGACACAGACGGAGCGTGCTCACGAGCGGCAGGACCAGCCCGGCGAGTCGCCCGCCGAGTACCTCGATCGGTACGGGCGCATGCGCCTCATCCGGCGCTTCGAGCAGGAGATCCACCGGCTCTTCCTGAAGGGCGAGGTGCACGGCACCACGCACCTGTCCGCCGGGCAGGAGGCCGTGCCCGTCGGCGTCTGCTCGGCGCTCGAGCCGGACGACTACGTGGCGGGCACGTACCGCGGCCATGGTCATGCGCTCGCCAAGGGCACCGACCCGGAGGCGCTCGCCGCCGAGATGCTCGGCCGAGCGACCGGTGTCTGCGGCGGACGCGCGGGCTCGATGAACGTGATCGACCTCGAGCACGGCCTCGTGGGCTGCTTCGGGATCGTCGGCGGAAGCATCGCCGCCGCGACGGGCGCCGCGGTCTCCGCGCAGCGCCAGGGCAAGGTGGCCGCGGCCTTCTTCGGCGACGGTGCGTCGAACCAGGGCTACTTCCACGAGTGCCTGAACTGGGCGCAGGTGTTCGGCCTTCCCATCGTCTACGTGTGCGAGAACAACTTCTACGGCGAGTTCACGCCGATGGCGAGCGTCACCGCCGGCGGCGAGATCGGCATCCGCGCCGCCTCGTTCGGAATGCAGTCTCAGGTGCTGGACGGGAACGACCTCTGGGCGGTGCGCGAGGCCGCCGTCGAGGCGGTCTCACGTGCGCGCGCGGGCGAAGGCCCGACGCTGCTCGAGTGCCAGACGTATCGCCACTACGGCCACTCGAAGTCCGACCCGGCGAAGTACCGCCCGCCCGACGAGGTGGAGCGCTGGCTGGCGCGCGACCCGCTCGACCTCGCACGCGCACGGCTCGTCGACCTCGGCTTGAGCGAGGACGAGGTCTCCGCGAAGGACGCCGAGATTGACGGGCAGATGGATCGCGCCGTGGAGGCCGCGCTGGCCGCGCCGTACCCCGACCCGGAGAAGGACGCCGGCGGGGAGTTCAAGGAGTGAGCGAGCAGCTCGAGTTCCGCCGGGCGATCCGCGACGCGATCGACGAGGAGATCGAGCGCGACCCCACGGTTGTGTTCTTCGGTGAGGACGTCGCCGCCCCCGGCGGGGTGTTCATGACCACGCCCGGTCTCCACGAGAAGCACGGGCAGGAGCGGGTGTTCGACACGCCTATCTCCGAGCTCGCGATGGCGGGCGCCGCGTTCGGCGCCGCCGTCACCGGGCTGCGGCCGGTCATCGAGATCATGTTCGGAGACTTCATGGCGCTGCCGATGGACAGCCTCGTGAATCAGTCGGCGAAGTTCTGGTACGTGTCGAACGAGCAGGCGAGCGTGCCGCTGGTGGTGCGCTCGGCGGTCGGCGCCGGCGGCCGCTTCGGCGCGATGCACTCGCAGATCCACGGCACCTGGTTCCAGGGAATTCCGGGAATCAAGATCGTCGCGCCCTCGAGCCCCGCCGACGCGAAGGGCCTGCTGAAGTCGGCGATCCGCGACGACAACCCGGTGATCTTCCTCGAGCACAAGCGCCTCTACTCGGTGAAGGGCCCGCCGCCCACCGAGGAGACCGTCCCGATCGGCAGGGCCGCCGTCGTGCGCCAGGGGAGCGACGTGACTATCGTGTCCGCCCTGCGCGGCGTACGCGACTCGCTCGAGGCCGCCGAGCAGCTCGCCGGCGAGGGTATCGACGCCGAGGTCGTCGACATCCGCTCGCTGCGGCCGCTCGACCACGAGACGGTGCTCGGGTCGGTGGCGAAGACGAACCGGATCCTGGTCGTGGAGGAGGGGCCGCGCGTCGGCGGCTGGGCCGGCAACCTGCT
>DASQTS010000239.1:0-4827 GCA_035641775.1 Thermoleophilaceae bacterium | reverse complement strand
GAAAGAGATTCGGAAGGCCGAGCGTGTGAACAAGGCGTTCCAGCGGGTGCTTGACGACCCGGAGGCCGGGGAGGCGTTGCAACACCCTGCGTTGCAGCCGCTGCTCGCCGAGGCCGCCGACTAGCCGAGCCGCCGACCGGGAGACGCGATGTCGGATCACATCTCGGGGCCGAGGGCGTTGGCTGAGCCGATCGCAGACATCACCGACGTCTACGCGTTCCCGAGTCCCGAGCGGTCAGGGCGTCTCGTGCTCGTGCTGAACACGCTGCCGTTCGCGCCGCCGTCCGGGCTGTTCTCTGACGGGCTCGTCTATCGCTTCCGCTTGCGCCCGCTCACGGCGGGGGCCCGTGGCGATCCGGCTCCGTTCGCCGTCGGAGCGCAAGAGTTCACATTCGACTGCGTGTTCTCCGATCCGGCGGGAGGTGACGGGGCACGAGGGAGCGGGCAGGGAGGCGTCTGCACGACGCCGTCGGGCGCGACCGTTGCCTTCAGCGTGAACGACGAGCCGGGCGGCTCGGGTCATGGCGTCCGGGTCTTCGGCGGCCCCCGTTGGGATCCCTTCATCATGGACGCCCCCGCGGCGCTGAAGACGATCGCCACGGGCGAGCTGGCGTTCACCGATCCGGGCTCGATCTACCTGGACGGCAAGAACGTGCTCAGCCTCGTCGTCGAGATCGACTGCGCCGGGATACTCGGTGACGTCGAGCTGGTCGGGGTGGTCGCGGAGACGCTGACGCGCGGCAAGTTAAACGTTCGGATCGAACGGGTCGGCAGGCCCGAGGTGAAGAACATGATGCTGGCACCGAAGCGGTTCGACCCGGTGAACCGCGACCTCGAGATGCGCGACCTGTACAACATGGAGGACGCGTTCCAGCTCGCCGAGGGCTACCTGGGGGCCTACCGTGCACGGCTGAACGCCAACCTCGCTTTCTGGGACGGCCTCGACGGCAATACCGACTGGCCAGTGGACGGGAACGGCACCCACCCGCTGACCGAGCTGGTGCTCGCCGACTACCTCGTCGTCGACGTCACCAAGCCGTACGCCGAGCAAGGGTCCTTCTTCGAGATCGAGCGCGCCACCCGCCGGGGCAGCCCACACGAAACCTGCGGCGGCCGGGCGCTCAACGACGACGTCATCGACACGATCTTCACGCTGCTCATAAACGCCGGCAACGGCCCCGTCATCCGCGACGGCGTCGACCAGGCGACGAAGCCGGCGTCGCGCGCGTTCCCCTACCTGGCGGCGGCGAATCCGGATCCGCCCGAGCCTCCGGAGCACCTCTAGCGTCGGGCTCTCTGGACTCCATGACCACCGCGCAAAGCACCAGCCTAGAACTCGACGACATTCAGAGCGGAGCGCTGCACGAGCGACCGTCCCCCTACGTCGGCACCTACCTTCTCCTCCGCATCGACGACCGCACCGCGGGGCGCGAGCTGGTGCGGCGGCTGCACCCTGTCGTCGACTCCGGCCGTCCCTCATCGGACCCGGCTCGCGATGCCTGGATCACGGTCGCGTTCACCTATCACGGTCTGAAGGCGCTCGGCGTGCCGCAGTACTCGCTCGACAGCTTCGCGCCGGAGTTCCGGCAGGGGATGGCGGCGCGCGCGGCCGCGCTCGGCGATGTCGGCGAGAGCAGCCCAGTGAACTGGGAGAAGCCGCTCGGGAGCCCCGATGTCCACGTCGCGCTGGCGGCGCTATCGCCCGATCAGGCGCGGTTGGAGGCGGTCGTCGAGAGGGCAAGCCGTGCCCACCAGGAGCTGCCTGGCGTCGAGGTGATCTGGCGCCAGGACTGCTACCAGCTGCCGACGGGGCGCACCTCCTTCGGCTTCAAGGACGGGATCGGCCAGCCGGCGGTGGAGGGGAGCGGGATCCCGGGTACGAACCCCAATGAGAGGCCGATCAAGGCGGGCGAGTTCATCCTCGGCTACCCGGACGAGACGGGAAGCCTGCCGCCGATGCCGACGCCCGAGGTGCTCGGCCGCAACGGCACCTACATCGTCTTTCGCAAGCTGCACACGCGCGTCGCCGCCTACCGGCGCTACCTGCGCGACAAGGCCATCACACGCGAGGAGGAGGCGCTACTCGGCGCGAAGTTGGTCGGTCGCTGGCAGAGCGGCGCTCCGCTTGCGCTCTGCCCCGAACACGACGACCCGGAGCTGGGCGCGGACCGTCAGCGCAACAACGACTTCGACTACCGCGAAGACTTGCGCGGATTCAAGTGTCCTGCCGGCGCGCACGCGCGGCGTGCGAACCCGCGAGACGCGCTCGACCACGAGGGGAGCGTCAACGTGCGCCTGCATCGCATGATCCGGCGCGGCACAAGCTACGGCCCGATGCTGCCCGAGGGCGTGCTCGAGGACGACGGCGCCGACCGGGGCATCATCTTCGTCTTCGCCGGCGCGCATCCCAAGCGCCAGTTCGAGTTCGTCAAGACCCAGTGGCTGAACGACGGCATCTTTATCGGCGCCCCGGCCGAGAAGGATCCGCTCGTCGGGCCAAACGACGGGTCCGGCATGTTCACCATCCCGCAGCGGCCGATCCGGCGCCGGCTGCAGAACCTGCCGCCGTTCGTTGTCACCCGCGGCGGCGAGTACTGCTACGTCCCGGGGCTGCGAGCGCTGCGTTGGCTAGCGGAGCTGGAGACGTGAAAGGCGGCCACGAAAGAGAGGACGACGTGGCAACGAGGCCGACAGGCACCGACCGCTGGAAGGCGCTCGATTTCGGTCCACCGCGATCCGGCGAGGCCGAGCCCGACCAGCCGGTGCTGGTCGAGTACGTCTCCGGCGGGCGGATCGCAGTGATCACGCTCAACCGGCCGCACGCCGACAATGCGATCACGACGGAGATGGGGGCGCGCCTGACCGAGATCCTGGAGACGATCGCGGTTCGTTCCGCCGTCCGCGTCGCCATCATCACCGGCGCCGGCGAGAGAGCATTCTCGGTCGGCAGCGACCTGCGCCAGCGCAAGGACATGACAAAGGAGGAGTGGCTGCGCCAGCGTCAAGACTTCGATCGCACGCTCTACACGCTGCGGCAGCTGCGCAAACCGATCTTCGCCGCCGTCAACGGGATCGCCTACGGCGGCGGCTCCGAGATCGCCCAGAGCACCGACTTCATCATCGCCTCCGAGAACGCGACCTTCGGCCAGCCAGAAGCGATGATCGGCCTCGCCGCCGGGGGCGGCTCGCCGGCCCTGCTTCCCCGCGTGCTGCCGCCGGGGAAAGCCCTGCAGATGCTGATGACGGGCGACCCGATCACCGCGCAGGAGGCGCACCGGCTGGGAATGGTCAACGAGATCTACCCCCAGGCCGAGCTCATGGGAAGCGCGCGCCGCATCGCAGACAAGATCGCGAGCAACTCTCCGACAGCGGTCCAGGCGGTCAAGCGTGCCGTTCGCATGGGCGAGGGACAGCCGATCGAGCAGGCGATCGCGATCATGATGGAGGCGCACTGGCGCTCGGCGGTGCATCCGGATCGCATCGAGGGGATCGGCGCCTTCAATGACAATCGCGAGCCGACCTTTCAGGACCCCGACTACTGATGCGCGACCCGCGTGCCCAACCACCGAATCCACCAGGAGGCTGAGAGATGGCGGTAGCAGGCGACCTCGAACAAGCGCGCTCCGCGCTCAGGATGATCGCCCAGGAGCCCTTCAATGCAGAAGCGCCGCCGGAGGCTCTGAAAGGCGAGATCACGCCGACGGAGCTTCACTACGTCCGCAGCAACTTCGCTGTGCCAGCCCACGACGGCACGCTCGAGGTCGGCGGCGCGGTCGAGAACCCGACGACGCTCACGCTCGATGACCTGCGCGCCATGCCAGTAGTTGAGCGGGCCGTCACGCTCGAATGCGCGGGGAACGGGCGTCTTGAGATGCGACCACTGCCGGTTGGCGAGCCATGGGGTGATTACGCGGTCTCGACAGCCCGGTGGACAGGCGCCCTCCTGCACCAGGTGCTGGAGCGGGCGCGCCCGGCAACGAACGGCGTCGAGGTTCGGTTCGAGGGCGCCGACCATGGCCACTATCACCTCAAGCCGGTCCTTGCGGAGACCAACCAGTCCGACATGACCTTCGTGCGCTCGCTCGCCCTCGCCCACGCAACCGATCCCGCGGCCGAGATCCTGATCGCCTACGAGATGAACGGCGAGCCGCTGAGCCCCGACCACGGAGCCCCGTTCCGGCTCATCGTGCCCCACTGGTTCGCCGTCGCGTCCGTGAAGTGGTTGAAGCGGATCGACGTCCTAACCGAGCCGTACGTCGGCGAGTTTCAGACCGGCCATTACATCTACGAGTGGGCCGATCGTCCGCACGAGCCCATCACGCTCATGCGCGTGCGCGCCCGCATCACCGACCCCGCTCCCGGCACGACCATCCCCGCAGGCAAGCACACCGTGCGCGGAAAGGCATGGTCGGGCACCGGACCGGTGACGCAGGTCGACATCAGCTTCACCGGCGAAGGCGACTGGCACGCGGCTGAGCTCGAGCCCCCGAAGGGCCCATACCAGTGGCAGGACTGGTCGTTCGAGTGGGAGGCACCCACAGCCGGGCGACACAGCCTTCGCGCCCGCGCAATCGATGCCGCTGGCAACGTGCAACCCGATGTCCCGCCATGGAACCGACTCGGCTACGGAAACAACGCGATCGAGGTCTCGTACGTCGACGTGCGCTGAGGGCAGGGCGGCGGCGAGCACGAGCGTCTAGAGCCAAGCTGGCTCCTATGCCACAAGGCGGCCGGTCCCCAGGAAGTGGTCCTTCAGCCGAGCTGGAGCGAGTTCCGTCCCAGCGCCTCAAGGCAAGCCCGGCGGCTGGCGCTTCATCATCTCTCGCC
>DASQTS010000238.1:0-5516 GCA_035641775.1 Thermoleophilaceae bacterium | reverse complement strand
TGATGGACGCCGTACTCGCACGGAGCGCGGCGTGGCGCACGGTCGTCTCGGACCTGTTCGAGATGACCAAGCCGAAGGTGCAGTCGCTGCTGCTCTTCACGACGGTCACCACGATGTACGTGGCGGGCGACCCGTCGCTCGAGCTCGTGGCCCTGACCTGCCTGGGCGGCGCGCTGTCGGCCGGCGGCGCGGGCGCGATCAACCACGTGCTCGACCGCGACATCGACAGGACCATGTCGCGCACCGCCAACCGGCCGGTGGCGGGCGGGCGGATCTCGCCGGCAGCGGGGCTTGCGTTCGGGATCGCGCTCGGCATCGCGGCGTTCGTGCTGCTGACGCTGACCGTGAACCTGCTCGCCGCGGCGCTGTCGTTGTCGGGGCTGCTCGGCTACGTGTTCGTCTACACGCTCTGGCTGAAGCGGACGACGCCGCAGAACATCGTGATCGGCGGCGCGGCCGGAGCGGTCCCGCCGCTCGTGGCATGGGCCGCCGTGACCGGCGAGCTGGCGGGCACGCCGCTCTACCTCTTCGCAATCGTCTTCTTCTGGACGCCGCCGCACTTCTGGGCGCTGTCGCTCCTGATGAAGGACGAGTACGCCCGTGCGGGAGTCCCGATGCTGCCGGTGGTGCGCGGCGAGCGCGAGACGCGCCGTCAGATCCTGCTCTACACGCTCCTGCTCTACGCGGTGTCGCAGCTGCCCTTCTGCGCGGGCGCGTTCGGGATGACCTACCTGGTGGCGTCGGTGCTGCTTGGGGCAGCGTTCATCTACGGCGCGGTCCGCCTGACTCGGCATCCGGAGCGGCGCAATGCGCTGCGGTTGTATCTGTTCTCGCTGGCTTACCTTGCCGCCCTGTTCGCGGCGATGGTGGCGGACGTCCGGCTCTAGATGCCGAGGCCCCACCCGCGCCGCAGTTTGGCCGTCCTGACCTGCATGGATGCCCGCATCGAGCCGCTGTCGCTGCTCAGCCTGGAGGTGGGCGACGCCCACGTCATCCGAAACGCCGGCGGTCTCGTGACGGACGACGCGCTGCGTTCGCTGAGCGCCTCCCAGAGCATGCTCGACACCGAGGAAATCGTGCTGGTGATGCACGAGGACTGCGGCATGCAGGGCGCCCCGCGGGACATCGGCGGCTTTGAAGACCTCGAGGCGACCCTGCGCGACGGCATGGAGCGCCTGCGCACGAGCACCCAGCTCAGCGCCCGGGACCACATCCGCGGGTTCATCTTCGACCCGGAGACGGGCGCGCTGCGCGAGGTCGGCGGCGACGTCAGGGGTTGATCAGGGCGAGATGCGTCAGGGCCTGTGGATACGCGATGACCACTCCGCCCCAGGACAGAAGACCTCGATGCGGAGCCCATCCGGATCGAAGACGAAGAACGCGTAGTAGCCGGGGATGTCCCTGTCCTCCTCCGGCGGGTGGTGGATCCGATCGCCCCGCTGCGAACATCGCTCATGCGCCGCGTCCACCTCTTCGGGGGTGTCGACCTCGAAGGCCAGATGCTCGAGCCCGACGCCGTAGTAGCGATGATTGCCGCCGTCGGCGGGACGAAGGCCGAGCCATTCGTCTCCGAAGCTCATATAGACGACCTCCTCGGTGCCCCGGTAGGTCGGATAGCGCTCTTCCTCCTTCAACCCCAGGGGTCCCAGGAGGTCGGTGTAGAACGCGAGCGAACGATCGACGTCGCTGACGGCGAGGTCGATGTGCTGAATTCCGCGGCCGGGCATCCGAGCTACTCCCGCGCGGCCGCTTCGAGGGCCTTCGAGCGATCCAGGAAGTCCTCCTGCCGCACCACCAGACCCCGCCGGATCGTGAAGAGCTGAAAAACCGGCTCGCGTACGGCCACGCCGCTGCCGGATCCGCTTCCCCTCTGTTGAGTCGTGACCAGGAACTTGTCTCCGAAGTCGAGGATCTCCTCGGGATCCCAGCGGATGTCCTCGAACGCATCGAGCCAATATCGCCAGAGCTGGCGGTATCCGTCGTGGCCGTAGAACACCGTCTCCAGGTCGGGCGGCAGGAGGTCGCCGCTGGGGTGATACTCGCTCCCGCGATCCCACCCCATCAGGACCGCGGCGAAGTCGCGACGGTTGGCTGCCGCGTATGCCAGACCTATTGTGCGGGCGAGCATCAGCCGCCGAAGCCGAGATCGTGGCGGCAGCCGGCTCAGGGAGTCGGCGAGCGCGCGATAAAGGGCGGGAAAGCGGACGCCAAGGCGCTGATCGATGCTCCGGCGCCGAGTCGCTCGTTGACCGATAGGCCGGACCGCGATCCGGCCGCCGCGCACGGTTTCCACGGTCTCGTCCGACATCACCGGAGAGTATCCCGCTAGGTCTGCGAGCGCTGGCGCGTGAGCTCCCGGCCCAGTGGCAGGTGGCCCAGCTCCAGGCCCTGGTCCGCTCGGATCACGTGCATCACGGCGTTGATCAGCGCGAGGTGCGTGAAGGCCTGGGGGAAGTTGCCCAGGTGGCGGCCCGAGCGCGGGTCGATCTCCTCGGCGTACAGCCCGAGCGGGCTCGCGTAGGAGAGCAGCTTGTCGCACAGGTCGCGGGCGCGGCGCAGCTCGCCGATCTCCACGAGCGCGGACACGAGCCAGAACGAGCAGATCGCAAAGCTGCCCTCCTCGCCGGCGAGGCCGTCGTCCGTCTCGTCAGTCCGGTAGCGCAGCACCATGCCGTCCTCGGTGAGCTCGTCCGCGACCGCGAGCACCGTCTTGATGATGCGCTCGTCATCGTTCGGCAGGAAGCGCGTGAGCACCATCAGCAGCACGGACGCATCCAGTGCGTCCGTGCCGTAGTGCTGCGTGAACACGCCGCGCTCATCCACGCCGTTCTCGGCGATGTCCGCCTGGATCTCGTCGGCGGCGGACTGCCAGCGCGCCGCGTACTCCAGCTCTCCGCGCATCTCCGCCAGCCGCGCGCCGCGATCGGCGGCCACCCAGCACATCATCTTGGAGGAGGTGAAGTGCTTCGGCTCGCCGCGGATCTCCCAAATCCCGCGGTCGGGCTCGCGCCACTTCGACAGCGCCGTCTCGACCTGCCCCTTGACTATGGGCCAGATCCGCTCATCCAGATGGTTGCGCGACTTCGTGTGCAGGTACATCGAGTCGAGCAGCGCGCCCCAGACGTCGTGCTGCTCCTGCCGGTAGGCGCCGTTCCCGATCCGCACCGGGCGCGCCCCCTCGTACCCCGACAGGTGGTCGAGCGTGAACTCCGGGATCTCGCCCTCGCCGTCGATCGCGTACATGATCTGGAGCTGGCCCTCCTCCTGCTCCACGATGTCGGCGATGAAGTAGAAGAAGTCGTTGGCCTCCCAGTCGAAGCCGAGCGTGTAGAGGCCCCACAGCATGAAGGTGGAGTCGCGGATCCAGGAGTAGCGGTAGTCCCAGTTGCGCTCGCCGCCCGGCGTCTCCGGGAGCGAGCTCGTTGCCGCGGCGACCAGCGCGCCGGTCGGCTCGTACGAGAGGCCCTTCAGCGTCAGCGCCGAGCGCTGGAGGTGCGTGCGCCACGGGTGGTCCGGGAACGTCCCGTGGTCGAGCCAGTGCTGCCAGTGGTGCGCCGTCCACACGAGCCGGTCGTACGCTTCCTCGTAGGTCTCCGGCGCCGGATGGTCGGTCCAGGAGAGGGCCACGAAGATCGTGTCGCCCTCCTTCATGAGCGTGCGCGCGGTCGCCCGGGGACCCTCGAAGCCCATGTTCACGTCGCTCGTGAGCTTGATCTCCACCTCGCAATCCTCGGCCCGGCAGACGGCCTCCCTGTAGCCCGGTCCGGAGTACTCCCACGCCCCGCCCTTCCGCGCGTAGTCGAAGCGCGGCTCGCAGTCCATCGTCACCTGGATCTCGCCGTTCACGCAGCGGATCATCCGGAGCAGCACGTGATCGGCGTCGTAGTCGGTCGGCGCGCGGCGATGAGTCTGCGAGCGCTCGCGGTCGTGATGCCACGGCCCGATGAGGAGCACGTCGCGGACGATGATCCACCCGCCCGAGGTGCCCCAGCTCGTCTCGAGCACGTTCGTTCCCGGCAGGTAGCGGCGTGCCGCCGGCACCTCCACGTCGGCCGGGCCGAGCCGGAAGTAGCCCGCGTCGCGGTCGAGGATCGCGCCGAACACGCTCGGCGAGTCGAACCTTGGAAGGCACAGCCACTCGACGTTGCCGTCGGGGGCGACGAGTGCGCACGTCTCGCAGTCCGACAGGAATGCGTACTCCGCGATCGGCGGGAACGGGCTGGCCGTCACGCCCCGGTCCGGGGCCCACTCGGTCATAGGCGGGCGGCCGCCGCGGGGTCGAGCAGGGCGACCGCGTCGCCCTCCACGAGCGAGCCCGGCGCGCGCGGGTCGGGGCGTGCCGCAAAGACGCGCGCGGCCGCTTCGGCCTTGTCCTCGCCGGTCACGAGAAAGACGACCTGCCTGCTGGCGTTCACCACCGGAAGCGTAAGTGTGATCCGCGACACCAGGGGCGCCATTCCCGGAGTCTCGACGCCCACCACGAGACGCTCGCGCTCGCCGAGCGCGTCGTCGGCGGGGAAGAGCGAGCAGATGTGGGCATCCGGGCCGACCCCGAGCAGGATCAGGTCGAGCGCGTCGGGCCCGAACTCGCCCAGCTCGTTCTCGTACGCGGTCGCGCCGTCCTCGTGGCCGAGCTCGCCGCGCATCCGGTGCACCGTGGCGCCCTCCGCGCGCGACAGCAGCGCCCGTTCCGCCATGCCGAAGTTCGAGTGCTCGTGGTCAGGCGGCACGCAGCGCTCGTCCGTGAACCAGAAGTCGACGCCCGACCAGTCGTCACGCAGCTCCGCCGCGCGCTCGTACGCGACCCGCGGCGTGGAGCCGCCCGTGATCGCCACGTGGCCGCCGGCCGAGGCGAGCAGCTCCGCCGCCGCCTGCGCTGGGTCGTCCGAGACCCGGATGTCGGCGTTCACCGCAGCATCGCCTCGGCGCAGCCGAGCGCCTGCCGGTAGGCGGGGTCCCGAAGAAGGGCCTGCCGGATGCCCTCGCCCAGGATGCCGCCCTCGCCGCGCGAGGCGCCCAGCACGGTCCAGCTGTGCTCGCCCCCCTTGCGGTCCCGCCGCCGGGCGACGAGCCCGCCCGGCCCGCGGTCGAGCGCGATCTCCATGCCGGACGATGTGCCGATCTCCACCCCCGCGAGCCCGGGCACGTTCTGCCCGCTCTCCGGGGCGAGCGTGAGGCTCACGTCGCCGCGGTGAGCCTCGAGGCGGCCCTTCACGGAGCCGTTCGCCGACATCAGCGTGCCGGCGCCCCAGCCGAGCCGCGAGGCCAGCCAGCCCGCGAAGAGCACGGCCGCCGCGGCCGAGTCGGGCCGGTGGCGCACGGTCACCGAGTCGATCCTCCCCAGCTCGTCGCGCCATCGCGACGGGTCGAACGTCGAGGCCACGCGCTCGCGCCAGGGCGTCGTGCGCAGCCAGGCGAGGTCCACGACGTAGGCGTCCTCGGCCAGCTCCTTCGCGCGCCGCAGCGCGGCCGCCGGCTCGGGCTCGTCCACGGAGTCGATCAGCACCACCTGCGAG
>DASQTS010000237.1:0-7886 GCA_035641775.1 Thermoleophilaceae bacterium | reverse complement strand
GCCGAACAGGGCGATGTTGTGCTTGCCCGTGGTCCGCAGGATCTTCCTGATCTGCGAGACGAGCGAGTCGACGTTGTAGCCCACGCCCCGCTTGCCGAACTTGCCGAAGCCGGACAGGTCCCGGCGGATCTGGGTGGAGTTGACGTGCGTGTAGTCCGCCAGCTCCTGGGACGAGATCGTCTCGCGCCCCATCTTCTTCGCCTGGGTCAGGACCTGCAGATATCGCGACAGTCGGGCAGCGACGCCGAGCGACAGCCGCTCGGAGGCGCTCGGCTCGCCGTCAGGCCGAACCGGGTGGAGCCCGACGCCGCCTCCTGTTGCGTCGTCGTACCTCACGAGCCGTCCACTCTATCGAGCCGCTCCACGAGCACCCCTTCGTCGACGAAGTATTCGAAGAGCTCCTCGCCGTTCAAGACAAGTACCGGGATCCTCTCGCCGTATTCCCGATTCAGCGTGGGATCGAGGGTGATGTCGATCTCCCGGAGCTCGACCGCGCGACCATCGCAGACGCGCCGAACGAGGTCGCGCGCCTCGTCGCAGAGGTGGCAGCCGGGCTTGCCGAAGAGAGTGACCACGGGCACGCGCCTGATGCTGCCACTCTTGGATCGTGGAGCACATCGAACTCGTGATCTTCGGCCTCCTGGTGGCCACCGCGGGACTCGCCGTGCTCGCGCGGGTGGTGGGTGTCCCGTACCCGGTCACCCTCGTCGTCGGCGGCGCCGTGATCGGCTTCCTGCCCGGCGTGCCGTCGGTCGAGCTCGAGCCGGAGCTCGTGCTGCTGATCTTCCTGCCGCCGCTCCTCTACGGAGCCGCGTTCTTCACCTCCGTCCGCGATCTGCGCCGGAACGCGGGCCCGATCGCACTGCTCTCGATTCCCCTCGTGTTCGTGACGATGCTCGCGGTCGCCGTCGTGGCCCACGAGGTGATCGGCCTCGACTGGGGGCCAGCCTTCGTGCTCGGCGCAATCGTCTCGCCCACCGACGCCGTCGCGCCCGCGGAGATCATGCGGCGAATCGGCGCGCCGCGACGCCTCATCAGCATCGTGGAGGGCGAGAACCTCACGAACGACTGGACGGCGCTCGTGCTGTACCGCTTCGCGATCGCGGCCGTTGCAACCGGGTCGTTCTCGCTCTGGGAGGCCGGGCCGAAGTTCCTGGCGACCGGCGTGGGCGGCCTGGTCGTGGGCCTCGTCGCCGGCCGCGTCATCCGCGAGATCCGGGCGCGCATCGACGACCCGCCCACCGAGATCACGATCTCGATCCTGTCCGGCTACGCGGCCTACCTCCCGGCGGAGCACCTCGGGGCCTCCGGCGTGATCGCGGCCGTGGCGACAGGCCTGTACATGGGCTGGCATACGCCGCAGCTCACCACGCCGCTCATGCGCCTCCAGGGCGTGGCGATCTGGGAGATCCTCACCTTCCTCCTCAACGCGATCCTGTTCCTGCTTGTGGGGCTCCAGCTTCCGGGCGTCCTCGACAACCTGTCCGGACGCACGACCGGCGAGCTGGTCCTCTGGGCCTCGCTGGTGAGCGCGGTCGTGATCGCCGTCCGGATGCTCTGGATCATGCTCGTGATGGGGCAGCGTCACGCTCCGCGCGCCGAGCGAGTCGCCGTAGGCTGGGCCGGGATGCGCGGCTCCGTGTCGCTCGCCGCCGCGCTCGCGATTCCCATCACCACCGACGCCGGCGCCCCCTTCCCCGACCGCGACCTGATCGTCTTCCTCGCCTTCGTGGTCATCTTCGTGACCCTGGTGGGCCAGGGCCTCACCCTCGCGCCTCTGGTCCGACGGCTCGGGCTCATGGACGACGGCGAGGAGGAGCGCGAGGAACGGGTCGCGCGGCAGCGCGTCGCGGAGGCCGGCATTGGGCGGATCGACGAGCTCGGCGAGCCTGACTGGATCAGCCCCGAGAGCGTGCAGCGGGCGCGCAACGTGCTCGACTACCGGGCGCGCCGGTTCGGCGCGCTTGCCGGCGGAGACGGCGACGGCTATGAGGAGCGCACGGACGCCTGGCGGCGGCTCATGTACGACCTCTATGACGCGCAGCGCGTGGAGCTCGTCCAGCTGCGAAACCGCGGCGAGATCAGCGACGAGGTCCGGCGCAAGATCGAACGCGATCTCGACCTCGAGGAGTCGCGACTCGAGAACTGAACGCGTCGCGGCGCGCGGGGCACCGCCCCGCGCCTGCGCTACGGCAGGCGGGCAGCGGCGTCGAGGTCGAGGTAGTCGGGATAGCGCAGAGGCGCCAAGAACCTCGCCGCGCCGGCGATCATGGCCGCGTTGTCCGTGCAGAGCTCGACCGGTGGCACCCACACCGGGACACCGAGGTCGGCGACGGCCGCGCGCAGCTCCGAGTTCGCGGCGACGCCGCCGCCGATCGCGAGCCGCTCGACGCCCTCGCGCTCGATCCCCTCGCGCGTGCGTGAGACCAGGGCGTCGACGATCGCCCGCTGGTAGGACGCGGCCAGATCGGCGACTCGCGGCTGCGCCTCGTCGCCCAGGTCGCGGATCGCGTACAGCAGCGCTGTCTTAAGCCCGCTGAAGCTGAAGTCGAGCTCGCCGGGCGCGCTGCGGGGGAAGCTGAACGCCTCCGCGTCGCCCTCGCGAGCGAGCCGGTCGATCGCCGGTCCGCCGGGATAGCCGAGCCCGAGCAGGCGAGCGCCCTTGTCGAACGCCTCCCCCGCGGCGTCATCGAGCGTCTGCCCCAGCACCCTGTATTCGAACGGCTCGTCCACGCGCGCGAGGAACGTATGGCCGCCGCTCGCCACGAGGCATAGGTACGGCGCCTCGACCGGGTCGTCCCCGAGCGTGCTCGCCACCACGTGGCCGTGCAGATGGTCCACCGGCACGAGCGGCAGACCGCGTGCCGCGGCCAGGGCCTTCGCGGACGACAGGCCCACCAGCAGCGCACCGATCAGCCCTGGCCCATGGGTCACGGCGATCGTGTCGACGTCGTCCAAGCGCGCCCCCGCCCGCTCGAGCGCGTCCGCGGTGACCGCGTCCACCAGCTCCAGGTGGTGGCGCGAGGCGATCTCGGGCACGACGCCGCCGTAGCGCGCGTGGAGGAGCCCCTGCGAGGCGATCACGTTCGAGCGGATCCGCCCGTCCCCGTCCACGACGGCCGCGCACGTGTCGTCGCAGCTCGTCTCGATGCCGAGGATCACGCTGTGGTTCGCTGTTCCACCGTCCGCCACATGATCAGCGCGTCCTCGCGGTTGTCGTGGTAGTAGGCCCGGCGCCTGCCGGCGGCCCGGAAGCCGAAGCGCTCGTAGAGGCGGATCGCGGCGTCGTTCGAGGTGCGCACCTCGAGCGTGTACTGCTCGCTCGGCTTGTCCGCCTGGTCGAAGAGTCGGACCAGCAGGGCGCTCGCGATGCCCTGTCGCTGCCGGACGGGGTCCACCGCCACGTTCATCAGGTGCCAGACAGTGTCGTAGCGCGAGCAGACGAGGTAACCCACGAGCACGCCGTCCTCGAGCGCGGCCAGGCAGATCCCCGACGGCTTCGAGAGCTCGAGCACGAACATCGCGAGCGACCACGGGGTGGGGAAGGCGCGCCGCTCGATCGCGATGACCTGCGGCAGGTCCGCGTAGGCGAGCGGGCGGATCTCGAGTTCGGGGTTCACTGGTGCGGCTTCGCGTCCGGCTCTCTCAGGTACTCGGGGAGCACCACTCCGGGCGGCTCGTCCGGCACCCCCCGGCCCAGGCGGCAGATGTGGAGCGCACGCACCACGTGGGCCTCGGAGCCGTCGGGCTCGACCGGGATGCCGGCCTCCTCGAGCATCCCCCGAAATCGTAACGACCCGTCTCCCGCTGCCAGCGGCCTGAAACCGCCTTCGCGCAGGCGTGTGACAAGCGTCTCCGGCTGAGCCGCGAAGGGCGGCCAGACCTCCTCCGCGCCGTCGTACAGCGCCGCGAAGACCTCGCCGCGGCGGGCATCGATGAGGGGGAGCGCGAGAGCGGCGGCGGCGTTCTCGCGGATGCCGGCGGCGAGCGCGGCCAGCGAGGACACCCGCCGGAGCGGGAGCTCGTTCGCGCTGGCCAGCGCCCGCGCCGTCGCGATCCCGATCCGGAGCCCCGTGAACGTGCCCGGCCCCACTCCCACCGCGATCGCCTCGAGGTCCTCCCAGCGCACCTCGGCCATCTCCATCGCGGACGCCACGGCCGGCATCAGCTCGCTCGCGTGCTTCGGCGGCCCGCTGAGCCGGGCCGGGGGCGGTGTCACGTCGAAGCCCTCGCCGTCCGCGCGCAGCACGCACGCACTCGACGCCGCGGTCGATGTGTCGAGGCCCAGCAGCGTCACGACACGGTGATCCGCCGCCGGTCACCGCCGGCGTGCTCGAGCAGGACGCGGGCGGCGACGCGCTCCAGCGCCGGCTCGGCCAGCTCCGGCCACTCCACGAAGCCCACCCGCTCCGGCGTGAGGAAGTCGTCGAGCAGCGCCGGGTCCTCACCGGCAAGCGAGCCCAGCCGGTACAGGTCGAGATGGGCGACCTCGGGGTCGCTGCCAAGCACCTGGCCGATCGTGAAGGTGGGGCTCGTTACCGGTCCTTCGATGCCCAGCGCGCGGCATGCCCCGCGCACGAAGGTGGTCTTGCCGCTGCCGAGCTCACCGCTCACCAGGACGATTTCACCCGGGGTGAGCTCGCGCCCGAGCTTCGCTCCAACAGCCTCGGTCTCCTCCGGGCTGCTCGTGTGTTTGACCTCGCGCGGCATCAGGTACGCCTTCTAGAGACCGTACGAACCTTGGCAGGGGGAGTGCCCTCATGAGCAGGACCGTGCGCGTGGTCGTCTTGGCCGCGCTGATGATCTTCGTGTTCGCCGCAGCGAGCGCGTCCGCAGCGACGCCGGAGCTGGGCTCATCGCCCGACTGGAGCAGCGTCGACGGCGCGGCTCGATACGGCGACGGGCACGCGATACCGCTCGAGGCCGCCCAGCCTGCCTGGTTCACCGACGAGCTGGCCGCACAGGTGGACGCCGCGAACGGCGCCCCGGTGGCGGCGCCCAATGACGCGCCGCTCCCCGGCGAGATCGGGATCCGCCCCGGCTCCTGGATGATCGCGCCGGCCGGTTGCACGATGAACTTCGTCTTCGGCTCGCCCGGCAGCTACTCGATCGGCACAGCAGGCCACTGCGGCGCCAACGGCGAGGAGGTCGTGCTCCTGACGCTGGCGCCGGGTGGCGCGAACCCCGTCCTCGTGGAGCTCGGCACCGTGCTGCGCAGCGTCGACGGCGGCGTGGGCAACGACTTCGCCCTCGTGTCGATCCGTCCCGAACTCCAGAGCTGGGTGAGCCCGACGATCGCGATCGTCGCCGGCCCGTGCAGCTCGTACACGGGATCGGGGCCCGAGCCGGTCTTCCACTACGGCCACGGCCTTGCGGTCGGCACCGGCGGCACGCCACGCGCGGGCCTCGCGCTCACCTGGCAGGCCGACGCGTTCGGATGGTCCGGCGCCGCGGCCCCGGGCGACTCCGGCAGCGCGGTGCGCGTGAACACCGGCATGCAGGCCGCGGGCGACCTGACTCACCTGGTGGTCGACACGAACTGGCTGCCGAGCTACATCGCGGGCACGCGGATGGGCCCCATCCTCCAGATCGCCGGGCAGCCGCTCGCGAACAGCCCGCTCTGCTGATCTGAGTTTCCCCTGGGCGCCGGCCGGTCTCCCCCGTCCGACCGGCGCCCGCCCCCCTTCTCGCCTGCCCCCGTCTCCCGCGAAGCGGGCACCGGGGGTCAGTCGAACAGCGTGGGAGGCGGCTGTTCGGACGGCGCGGCCGCCACGGCGGCCAGCGGCGCGACGGCGCCAATCGGCACCGGCGGCGGCTCCTCCAGCAGGGCCGGCAACCGCGCGAAGTCGGTCCGCAGCTCCTCCAGCGTCTTCGTGCTCCGGAGCGCAGCGGCGGGATGGAAAAGCGGGTAGACCCTCAGCAGCCGGCCGCCCAGCTCGTGCACCTGCGGGCGCCCGTGCACGCTCGTGATCCCGCGCTGGGAGCGGGTGAGCAGCTTCGTGGAGAAGTTCCCCAGGGTGCAGATGACCTTCGGCTCGATCAGCTCGACCTTGCGGTGCAGGAACGGCTTGCACGCGTCGATCTCGTCCGGCTGCGGGTCGCGGTTGCCGGGCGGCCGCGACTGGAGGACGTTCGCGATGAACACGTCCTCGCGCGTGAGGCCGATCTCCTCGAGGAGCTTGTTCAGGAGCTGGCCCGCGCGCCCGACGAACGGGAGCCCCTGCTGGTCCTCGTGCATCCCGGGCGCCTCTCCGACGAACATCAGGTCGGCGTTGGCATTTCCCGATCCGAACACCACCTGCGTCCGGGTCTTGGACAGCGGGCAGCGCGCGCAGACCTGCGCCTCCCGGTACAGCTCGACGAGCTCCGCGCGGCGCTCCTCGGCGCTGCGTGAGTGCATGTGCCAAGCCTAGGACCTGGAGTCGACGGCACGCGTCATGGGTATCCTCAGACTCGTCGGCCGCTACCGACGACGGAGTGGACCGACGGGGGAATGAACCCAGATCAGACCAGTCTTCCGAGCCCGCTCCGGGTGGGCGTAGTCGGCCCAGGCCGGGTCGGCAGCGCGCTCGCGCGCGAGCTTCGCGACGCCGGCGTGGAGGTCGAGGGGCCGGTGGGCCGCGGTGAGCGACCGGCGGGCTGCCACGCGATCGTCCTGTGCGTGCCCGATGCCGAGATCTCGGCCGCGGCCGAGGTCGTGACGGGCGCCGCGCCGCTGATCGGCCAAACGAGCGGCGCCACGCCGCTCTCGGCACTCGCACACGCCGGCGTGCCGGCGTTCGGGTTTCATCCGCTCCAGTCGTTCGCCCACCCGGGCGTGAGCTTCGCCGGCGCCGGCGCCGCGGTGGCCGGCACCAGCCCGGAGGCGCTCGCGTTCGCGACTGCGCTCGCCGAGCGGCTCGGGATGACCCCGTTCGAGATCGACGACGAGGGCCGCGCCGCCTACCACGCCGCCGCTTCGATTGCCTCGAACTTTCTCGTCACGCTCCAGGCGGCCGCCGAGCGGGTCGCGGCCGGGGCGGGGCTCGACTCCGAGGATGCCCGCGCGCTGCTGATGCCGCTCGTGCGCCAGACCGTGGAGAACGTCGCGGCCCTCGGTCCCGAGGAGGCGCTCACCGGGCCGATCGCGCGCGGCGACGAGGCGACGGTCGAGGCGCAGCGTGCCGCGATAGCGGACGCTGCGCCGGAGCTGCTCGCCCTGTTCGACGAGCTCGCGGCCCGGACGCGGGCGCTCGCTGGCGAGAGGACTCCAGCATGAGGACCGTTCGGACGGTCGCCGAGCTCCGAGAGGCGCTCGCCCCCGAGCGGCGCGCCGGGCGCGGCATCGGACTCGTGCCGACCATGGGCTTCTTCCACGACGGGCACCTGTCGCTGATGCGCCGGGCGCGGGCGGACAACGACGTCCTGGTCGTGTCCCTGTTCGTCAACCCCGCCCAGTTCGGCCCGGGTGAGGACCTCGAGGCTTACCCGCGCGACGAGGCCCGCGACGCCGCACTCGCCGATGCGGAGGGCGTGGACCTGCTCTTTGCGCCGGCGGTCGAGGAGGTCTACCCGGACGGCTTCGACACGACGGTGACCGTGGCCGGCCTGACGGAGACGCTCGAGGGCGACGAGGCGCAGCGCGGCGCCGAGCACTTCGCGGGCGTCACGACCGTCGTGACGAAGCTGTTCAACATGGTCGCGCCGGACGTGGCGTACTTCGGCCAGAAGGACGCTCAGCAGGCGCTCGTCATCCGAAAGCTGGTCCGCGACCTCGACATCCCGGTGCGGATCGAGGTCTGCCCCACGATCCGGGACGAGGACGGCCTCGCGCTCAGCTCGCGGAACGCGTACCTGAGCGCCGAGGAGCGCGAGCGCGCCCTCGCGCTGAGCCGCGCGCTGCGCGC
>DASQTS010000236.1:0-2832 GCA_035641775.1 Thermoleophilaceae bacterium | reverse complement strand
GCCACTCCCAATCCTCGTCTTCGTCGTGGGGACGGGTTCGCTCGGCGCCGAGATCGCCGCCGTCCGCCTGCTCGCTCCCTACTTCGGCGCGTCCACGATCGTGTGGGCGAACACGATCGGCATCGTGCTCGTCGCGCTCTCGGTCGGCTACTGGCTCGGCGGCCGTCTCGCGGACCGGCACCCGAACATGCGGGCGCTCTGCCTCACCGCGCTGGCGGCGGCGGTGCTGCTCGCGATCGTGCCGTTCGTGGCGGATCCGCTGCTCGACGTGGCCGTGGACGCGCTGGACGAGATCTCGGCCGGCGCGTTCGTCGGCTCGCTGCTCGCGGTGCTGGTGCTCGTGGCCATCCCCGTCCTGCTGCTCGGCACCGTGTCACCGTGGGCGATCAGGCTCGGGGTGCAGTCGGTGGAGGAGGCCGGGACCGTGGCGGGGCGCCTCTACGCGCTGTCGACGGCCGGGTCGCTCGTGGGGACGCTCCTCTCCGCGCTCCTCCTGATCCCGCTGGTCGGTACCCGCCGCACGTTCCTGATCTTCGCCCTGGCGATAGCGATCGTCGCCGTACTGGGCCTTCGGCCGGTGCGGCGCTACGCGCTGGCGCCCGCTGCCATCGCGGCGCTGATCGCGCTGCCTGTGGGCACGCTCAAGGCGAGCACCGAGGGCGACGGCCGCGTGATCCACGAGGCGGAGACGGAGTACCAGTACGCGCGGGTGGTCGAGTACGACGACGGCACGCGGACGCTCGAGCTGAACGAGGGACAGGCCCAGCACTCGGTCTGCGAGGCCGAGTGCGAGCCGGGCCCACGCGGGCCGCGGGACCCGAGGTCCGTGCTCACCGGCGATGTGTGGGACGGCCACCTCGTCCTCCACTTCGCCGGGCGCCGCGAGGCGCCGCGCCGCGTCGCGATCCTCGGCAACGCAGCCGGCACCACCGCGCGCGCGTACGAGGAGTTCTTCCCGGATACGCGCGTGGATGGCGTGGAGATCGACGGCGAGCTCTCAGAGATCGGGCGCGACTACTTCGACATGAACAACCCGCGGCTGCACCTCTACCACGAGGACGCGCGGCCGTTCCTGCGCCGAATCGACGCGCGCTATGACGTCATCTCGGTGGACGCCTATCGGCAGCCGTACATCCCGTTCTACCTCGCGACGGTCGAGTTCTTCGAGACGGTTCGTGACCGGCTCGCGCCGGGCGGCGTGCTGATCGTGAACGCCGGCCACCCCGAGGGCCAGGACGACCTCGAGAAGGTGCTCACCGCGACGATCGGCGACGTCTTCGCGCACACGATGCGCGACCCGATCGAGGACACGAACACGCTGATCGTGGCGAGCGAGGCGCCGCTGTCCGCCTCCCGGCTGCGTGCGGCGGTGCCCACGCTTCCGCCGGCGCTGCGCCCGACCGCGCTCGCCGCCGCGCGGCGGCTCGCGCCGGGCCTGACGGGCGGAGAGGTCTACACGGACGACAAGGCCCCCGTGGAGTGGCTGATCGACAAGTCGATCGTGGACTACGCGAGCGAGGAGTGAGCGCGCCGCCCGACGTGGCCATCATCGGCGGCGGCATCGTGGGCTGTGCCGCGGCGGCGTTCCTCGCCGAGACGGGCGTGAGGGTCGCCCTCTACGAGCGGGACGAGGTGGGCTCGGCCGCGTCGGGCCGCAACTCGGGATCGGTTCAGCACCCGTTCGATCCGGTCCTGGCGGAGCTGCACGCGGAGACGCTGCGCCACCTGCGCGAGCTCGACGACCTGCAGCTGGCGCGGGAGCCCGCCGGCGTGCTGATGCTCGCGGGCGAGCGCGCGGCGCTCGACACCGCGGCGGGCGAGATCGCCCGCGAGGCCCCGGAGCTCGATCCAACGGTGCTCGAGCCCGCCGAGGTGCGCCGGCTCGAGCCGGCGGTTGCCGACGGCCTCTGGGGATGCCGGCTGGAGACTGGCTACCCGCTGCGCCCGGCCTCGGCTACGTGCGCCCTGGCGCGGCGCGCCTTCGCGGCCGGCGCTCGCTTCCACGAGCACGAGACGGCCTGGCCCTGGGTCACCGGGGGACGGGCGCGCGGGGTGCTCTCCGCCGGCGTGCGCCGCCCGGCCGGCGCCGTGCTCGTCGCAGCCGGCCCGTGGAGCCCTGAGGTCGTGGACACGACGCGGACGTGGCAGCCGATCGCGCCGGTGTGGGGAGTGGTGGCCGAGGTCGACCTCCCCGACCCACCCCGGCACGTGCTGGAGGAGGTGGGCGTCGAGGACGTGGCCGGCGGCGGCAGCGGCTCGATCTTCAGCCTCGTGCCCGCGGGTGACCGCTCCTCGCTGGGCTCGACGTTCCTGCGCGAGGCGCCGGATCCCGATGCGTGGGAGGGCCCCCTGCGGCGCGCCGGGCGCCGTTTCGTGCCCTCGCTCGCGAGCGCGGAGGTCGTGGGGCTGCGCGCCTGTGCGCGCCCGCAGTCGATCGACGGCCGCCCGCTGGTGGGCGAGCTGGAGCAGGGGCTGTGGGTGGCTGCCGGGCACGGCCCGTGGGGGATCTCTACGGGTCCTGCCACGGCGCGGGTCGTCGTCGACGCGTTGCTCGGCCGCGCCGGCGTGCCCGCGCCGCTGTCCACGGCGCGGTTCTAGGAGGTGGTCGCCTGGACGGGATCGTCCCGGACGATCACCGTATCGGCGACCTCGCTGATCTCGTCCGCGCCGAAGCCGGCCTTCTCGGCATGAGCCTTGATCGCGTTGGGGCTCTCGGCCTCGTAGATGCAGTACGTGCCGAGCGAGCCATCGTCCTCCTGAAGCACGTACGAACGTATCCAGCGCACTCCGGAGCCATCCGCGTCGCCCACTTCCTTGGAGCGGGCCGCGGCG
>DASQTS010000235.1:0-3172 GCA_035641775.1 Thermoleophilaceae bacterium | reverse complement strand
GCGCTGGCCGAGCAGCGGATTCGGCGACGCGGGATCGACCGCCTTCGGGTCGATGCCGGCCGGTGCGGTCGGCCAGACCGGGTTCCTCTCGGCGACGCACTCGGCCCAGTGCTCGGGGTACTCGCCAACGGGCGGTGCCGGAATGCTCAGCGGCGGGTCCACGAGGCCCGGGTCCACAAGACGCCCGGGCATGTAGGTCTGGGCGCTGGCGCCGGCCGGGACGACAACGGCGATCGCAAGCGCCAGCGTAAGCAGGCGAACCCTCGACACACTTTGGTCATCGGCATGTTGCGCGAGTTCCAGAGGGGCTCTGGACGCTTGTTCGACCCCCGCTACTCTCCGACCGCGTGGAAACGCGCCTGAGCCGCCGGCGGCTGTTCCAGGCCGGCGTCGCGGGCGCCGCCGGAGCCGCGCTACTGCCGGGGCTGGGCTGCAACTCGGACGACGGCAATCCGGCCGAGCACGAGGAGCTCAACGTGCTGTTCGTGATCGTCGACACGCTGCGGCCCGATCACGTCGGCGCCTACGGGTCCCAGGTGAAGACGCCGAACATCGACGCGCTCATGAGCCGGGGCGTCCGCTTCACGCGCGCATTCCCGGAGGCGATGGTCACGGTCCCGGCGAGGCGCTCGATCTTCGGCGCGAAGCGCATCTTCCCGTACCGGGACTGGAAGCCGAACAAGGAGATCGGCACGAGCCCGGGCTGGCTCCCGATCGACGACCCTCAGCGCACCTTCACGACGGCCCTCCGCGAAGCGGGCTACTGGACGGCCCAGATCAGCGACAACCCGTTCACCGCGTTCATGAAGGCCTACGAGCCCTTCCGCCAGACCTTCCACCAGTGGAAGACCATCGTGGGACAGTCCGGCTTCCGGCAGCCGCCCGATGTGGTCTCGATGGAGACCGTGAACCACTGGCTGCCGCCGTTCCTACGCGACGAGCGCTACATCCCCGGCATGCGCAAGTACCTGGCGAATACCGGCGAGGGCCGAGACGAGGAGGAGACCTGCGCCGCCCGAATCTTCAAGGGCGCCGCCGACATGCTCGACGACGCCCGCCGCCGCCAGCCGTTCGCGCTCACGATCGACTGCTTCGACCCGCACGAGCCGTGGAGCCCGCCGCCGAAGTACCTCGACATGTACGGCGACCCCGGCTACGAGGGGCCGGAGGTCGGGGTGACCGACTACGGCTTCGCGCAGAGCTACACGCCCGAGCTCATGCGCCGCCTGCGCGCGGTCTACGCGGCGGAGGTCACGATGACCGACGTCTGGTTCGGCCGCTTCATGGAGCGCTTCCGCGCGCTGGGGCTCGACAAGAACACCGCGGTGGTTCTGATGAGCGACCACGGCTACCTGCTCGGCGAGCGCGGCTACACCGGCAAGGTCCCCTCTCAGCTCCACCCCGAGCTGGCGCAGGTGCCGCTCGTGATCGCGCACCCGAACGGCCGCCGCGCCGGCGAGGAGCACGGCTACTTCGCGTCGACCCACGACATCGGTCCGACGATCATGTCGCTCGCCGGCGTGAGGACGCCCGACTGGATGGAGGGCACCGACCTGTCCGTGACGCTCGACGGCGACGAGCCGGCCGAGAGGCGCGACTTCCACTACGGCGGCATGTACAACCGCTTCTTCATCCGCACGGACGACTGGGTCCTGATCGGCGACAACCACGGCAACGAGCGGACGCTCTGCAACCTGCGCGAGGACCCCGGCGAGTTCGAGAACCTCGTGAAGGACCACCCGGACGTGAGCCGCGAGCTCTACTCCACGGTCCTGGACGCGGCCGGCGGGCCGCTGCCGTACTACGAGTAGGCGATCAGCCCCACTCCCGCCGCCACCGCGATCGCGCCGGCAATCCTTCGTTTGCCCACACTCTCGTGGAGAACGACGGCGGCGAGGATGGCGGCTATCACCACGCTGCTCTCCCTCACGGCCGAGACGGGCGCCGCGGGCGCCCGCTCCAGCGCGGCGAGAACTAGCAGGTAGGCGCCGAAGGTGGCGGCGGCCGTGGCGGCCGTCCTGAGCCCGACGTCCGGGCGCGTCTTCGTGACGAGGGGGTAAAGCGCGGCGCACGGCGCGACGATCAGGGCGAGGTACGCGATCGGATCCGCCCGCTCGACGCCCTCCGCATCGACGAGCGTGTAGGCGGCGATGACCAGCCCGATCGCCACCCCGAACAGCAGATCCCGCCGGGACCTCCGTCGATTTCCGGACATATGGACCGGAAATCGACGGGAGACCAGGAAAATGCCGGCGGCCACCGCGAGGACGCCGACTGCGGCGCCGAACGAGACCGTCTCGCCGACCACCACCGCGCCCGCGCCCAGCACCACGACGGGAGCCAACCCGCGCGCGACGGGATACACAACCGACACCTCACCGCCGTCGTACGCCCGCGCGAGCAGCACGAAATAGGCCAACTCGAGCGCCGCGGACGCAGCGATGAAGGGGATCGCGGACGATGAGACCCCCGCGCCGGTCAGGAGCGCGGCCAGCGCGAGCAGCGGCGCCCCGAGCACGAGCACGCCCGCCGTCGAGGCGCGGCTCGAGGCCGCCCCCGCCAGCGCTACGTTCCACCCGGCGTGCAACACAGCGGCGCCGAGCGCCAGGCCGAGGGCGCCCGCGTCCACGGGCTAGGAGTGCAGCGGCTCCTTCATCGACTCCGTCTCCGGAGCCTCGATGTAGGGCTGCTTGTCCTCGCTGTCCTTGCCTTCCTCGTGGTACACCGACTCGGCGTTGACCGCCCAGATGTCGTGGTCGGCGCCGTCCACGAGGTTGTCCACGGCGCGCATCGCCGTGAGCATCGAGTGGTCCGAGTTGTTGTACCTGTGCAGGCCGTTTCGGCCGACCTGGATGTAGTTGTCGAGGCCGTCGAGCCAGGAGCGAATGGTCGTGACGCGCTTGTCGTACTCGGCGTCGTACATCGGGTAGGCCTTGGGCACCCGCTCGACGAAGCCGAACTCGAGCTGCGACCGCCTGGCGAGGCCGAGCTTCTCCAGCTCGCGCATGCCGAGCTGAACGAGCTCCTGGTCGTCCGTCTCCCAGAGCTCGTCGCCGGCGAAGCAGAAGAACTCGAGGCCGACGCACGCCTTCTCCGGGTCGGGCACCATCCACGGGCTCCAGGAGCGGAAGTTCTGGATCCGGCCCACGTTCACGTTCGGGTCGTGGATGTA
>DASQTS010000234.1:0-4181 GCA_035641775.1 Thermoleophilaceae bacterium | reverse complement strand
GCGTCTCCTGGCTGTCACCTTCGCGCTCCTCCACGTCAGAACTCCGTGTCGATCCAGTCCATCATCGAGCGCAGCTCCTTGCCCTCGCGCTCGATCTGGTGGTCCTTCTGCTCCTCGCGCATTCGCTTGAAGTTCTCCTGCCCGGCCTGGTTCTCGGCTATCCACTCGCGCGCGAAGTCGCCTGACTGGATCTCGCCGAGGATCTGCTTCATAGCGTCGCGGGTTGGCTCTCCGATGATCCGCTTGCCCCGCGTCAGGTCACCGTACTCCGCCGTATTCGAGATCGAGTAGCGCATCCCGCTGATGCCCTTCTCGTACATGAGGTCAACGATCAGCTTGAGCTCGTGGAGGCACTCGAAGTAGGCGAGCCGTGGGTCGTAGCCCGCATCCACGAGCGTCTCGTAGCCGGCTCGCACGAGCTCGGTGACCCCGCCGCAGAGCACGGCCTGCTCCCCGAAGAGGTCCGTCTCGGTCTCGTCCTTGAACGAAGTCTCGATCACGCCCGCGCGCGTGCAGCCGATGCCGCGCGCGTAGGCGAGCACGAGGTCGCGGGCCCCGCCGGAGGCGTCCTGGTGGACGGCCACGAGCCCGGGCACGCCGTTGCCCTCCACGTACTGGCGGCGCACGAGGTGGCCGGGCCCCTTCGGCGCGGCCATGCCCACGTCGACCTCCGGGCCCGGGTCGATCTGGTCGAAGTGGATCGAGAAGCCGTGGGCGAACATCAGGAGGTTGCCGGGGGCGATCCCGTCGCGGATATCACTCTCGAAGACCTCCGCCTGCTTCTCGTCCGGGAGCAGGACCATGACCACGTCGCCCTCGCTGGCTGCATCGCCGATCGATTCCACCCGCAGGCCGTCCGACCTCGCCTGCTCGACCGAGGACGAGTCCTCGCGAAGCCCCACCACCACGTCCACGCCCGAGTCCTTCAGGTTCAGCGCGTGCGCGTGCCCCTGCGAGCCGTAGCCGAGGATGGCCACGGTCTTGCCGTCGAGCTTGCCGAGGTCGGCGTCTCTGTCGTAGATCATGAGGCGGGGGAATCTAACCCACCAATAACCTTCGCTCCCGAATGGCGACCGCGCGCACCATCCGCCTCGCCGCCGACTGGCAGCCGGCCGGCGACTACGAGGACATTCGCTACGAGATCGCCGACGGGATCGCGAAGATCACTATCGACCGGCCCGAGGTGCGGAACGCCTTCCGGCCTGAGACCCTCATCGAGATCTCGGACGCGCTCGAGCGGGCGCGGGAGGACACGTCGGTCGGGGTGATCGTCCTGACGGGCGAGGGCCCGCTGGCGTTCTGCTCGGGCGGCGACCAGAACGTGCGCGGCGACACCGGCTACATGGCGGGTGGCGCGGCGGTCGGCCGCTTCCACGTGACGGACCTCCACATCCAGATGCGCCGCCTGCCGAAGCCGATCGTCGCGATGGTGGCCGGCTACGCCGTGGGCGGCGGGCACGTCCTGCACGTGGTCTGCGACCTCACGATCGCCGCGGACAACGCCCGCTTCGGGCAGACAGGGCCACGCGTGGGGAGCTTCGACGGCGGCTACGGCGCGGCCCTGCTCGCGAGCCTGGTGGGCCCGAAGAAGGCAAAGGAGATCTGGTTCCTCTGCCGTCAGTACTCCGCCGAGGAGGCCGCGGCGATGGGCCTCGTGAACCGGATCGTGCCGCTCGAGGAGCTCGAGGAGGAGACTGTGGCGTGGTGCCGCGAGATGCTCGAGCTCTCGCCCTTCTCGCTGAGACTTCTGAAGGCGAGCTTCAACGCGGCCGAGGACGGAATGGCCGGGATCCAGCAGCTGGCCCACGACGCGAACCTGCTCTTCTACGGAAGCGAGGAGGCGCAGGAGGGCCGCGACGCGTACCGCGAGAAGCGCCGGCCGGACTTCGGGAAGTTCCCCAAGCGGCCTTGAGCCATCTGCGCCTCTGGCTGCTCGCGGCGCGGCCGCGGACGATCCCCGCCGCTGTGGCCCCGGTGCTCGTGGGAACCGCGCTCGCCGGCTCCGAGGGCACGTTCCGGCCGGTGCCGTTCGTCGCCGCGCTGGTGGGCAGCGTCTTCATCCAGATCGGGACGAACCTGTCGAACGACTACTCCGACGCCCGCCGTGGCGCGGACACCGAGGACCGGCTCGGGCCGGTGCGGGTAACCGCCGGCGGCCTGATGCCGCCGCGGCGCGTGCTCGTCGGTACCTACGTGGCGTTCGGCATTGCCGTGGCGGCCGGGCTCTATCTCGCCGCGGAGGCGGGCTGGGAGCTGCTCGTGGTCGGCGCTGCGTCCATCCTCGCGGGCGTGCTCTACACGGGCGGGCCGCGCCCGTACGGCTACGAGGGCCTGGGCGAGCTGTTCGTGTTCGCGTTCTTCGGGCTGGTGGCCGTGGCGGGTTCCTACTTCGTGCAGACCGAGGAGCTCCGCTGGGAGGCGCTCGCGCTCGGCGTGCCGGTGGGCCTGCTCGCCGCGGCGATCCTCGTCGTGAACAACGTGCGCGACGTGGACACCGACAGGCGGGCGGGCAAGCGCACCCTGGCCGTGAAGCTCGGCCGCCAGCGCGCGCGGACGCTGTTCACCGCGATGGTCGTCGTCGCATTCGTCGTGCCCGTGGCGCTCGTGCCCGCGCTGTCGGCGTGGTTGTTCCTGCCGCTCGCCGCGCTGCCGCTGGTGCCGCCGCTGGTCCGGACGGTCGCCAGCCGAACGGACGGGCCGGCCCTGAACGGCGCGCTGGCGGCGGCCGGCCGTCTGCTGGCGGTCTTCTCGCTGCTGCTCGCGGCCGGCGTGCTGCTGTCATGACCGCGCGCGTCACGCGCTCGGTGCTGCGGCTGTCGATTCCCCTGCGGGAGCCGTTCGTCACGTCGAGCGGTGTGGTCTCCGCGCGCGAGCTGCTGCTGCTGCGGCTCGAGGCCCGCGACGGCACGGTGGGCTTCGGCGAGGCGGCGCCGTTGGAGCCCTACGACGGCGTGCCGCTGGAGCGCGCGGCGGCGGCGCTCACGGGCGGCGGCGGCCGGCGCCCGCCGCAGGCGCGCGCGGCCGAGGAGATCGCGCGGCTGGACCTCCACTGCCGCCAGGAGGGCGAGCCGCTCGCCGAGCCGCTGCGCGACGCGCTCCCCGTGAACATGACGCTGGCGGCCGGCCCGCCCGAGGAGGTGGCTGAGCGCGCGCGCGCCGGCCTTCGCGACGGCTACGCCTGCTTCAAGCTGAAGGTCGGACTGCCGGACGACGCGGAACGGGTGGCCGCCGTGCGCGCGGCCGTCGGTCCCTGGCCGGCGTTGAGGGTGGACGCTAACGGCGCCTGGTCGGTGGACGAGGCGGTGCGGGCTATTCGGGGCTTCGAGGAGCATGACCTCGAGTTCGTGGAGCAGCCGTGCGGCACGTTGCGCGAGCTGGCGGAGGTGCGCCAGCGGGTGTCCACGGCGATCGCGGCCGACGAGTCGGTGTTCACGCTGCGGGAGCTGCGCCGGGCGGTGGAGCTGGAGGCCTGCGACATCGTGAACCTGAAGCTCGCCGGCACGGGCGGCTTCAAGCCCGCTCGCGAGCTGCTCCGCGAGGCGCGCGAGGCCGGGCTGGACGCGTTCCTGTCGAGCACGCTGGACGGCCCCTGGGGAATCGCGGCGGCGCTGCAGCTCGCCGCCGCCGAGGGCGTGACGCTGGCCTGCGGCCTCGCGACGCTCGAGCTGTTCGAACCGCCGCTCTCGAAGGCGCTGCCGGCGCCGCGGGCCGGGACGCTGAAGGTGCCGACCGGCCCGGGCCTCGGAGTGAGCATCGAGGAACCTGACCTCCGCGCCGTCACACTCGCAACGCTCGCGTAACACCACCACGAAGGTGGCGCATGGATTCGGTGCTAGACGCCCAATCGATGCGCCACATCGCTCGTCAGTGCAGGTCGTCGAGGAACTCCGCGATGAGCTCCGCGACGACCTCGGGCTGCTGGAGCTGCGGCGCGTGGCCGGCGTTCTCGACGGATGCGGCTCGCGCTCTCGGCGCCAGCGAGGCGATCCGCTTCGCGGCAGCCGTGTAGCCGTCGTCGCGCGCGCCCGCTATGGCGAGCAGCGGGAGCTCGAGCGCCCGCAGCTCGTGCCAGACCGGTTCGAGCACGCCCTGTCCGGCGGTGCGCAGGATGAGGGCAAGGTCGCGCGGCTCGTGCGAGAGCCGTCCGGGGCGCTGCTCCTCCACGAGCGACTCCGACTGGT
>DASQTS010000233.1:0-6236 GCA_035641775.1 Thermoleophilaceae bacterium | reverse complement strand
CGGTGCCCATGTAGACGATGCATTCCAGCCCGAGCAGCGCGCACGCCGTGGCCGCCGCCACGCCGTGCTGCCCGGCGCCGGTCTCCGCGATCACGCGCGGCTTGCCCATGCGCCGCGCGAGCAGCGCCTGGCCGAGCGCGTTGTTGATCTTGTGGGAGCCGGTGTGAGTGAGGTCTTCGCGCTTCAGCCAGATCTCGCCGCCGGCGGCCTCCGACAGCCGCCGGGCCCTGTAGAGCGGCGTCGGTCGGCCCACGTAGTCGCGCAGCAGGACGTCGAGCTCCTCCAGGAATCCGGGGTCGCTGCGCGCCGCGGCCCATTCGCGCTCCAGCTCGTCGAGGGCGGGGATCAGCGTCTCGGGCACGTAGCGGCCACCGTAGGGGCCGAAGCGCCGCTCGAGCGGCGGGGCGCTCATGCCGCCACGTGGTCCGCGGCCTGGACCGCCCGGAAGAAGGCGGTCACCTTCGCTGGGTCCTTGTGCCCCGGCTCGGCCTCCGTTCCGCTGGCGGTGTCGACGGCGAACGGCTCGGCCACCGTGATCGCCTGCCCGACGTTGTCGGGCGTCAGCCCGCCCGACAGGATCGCGGGCGGCGTGCCCGGGTGATGGCGCGCCAGGTCCCAGTCGAAGCTCTCGCCCGTGCCGCCCGGCGCCTTCGGCGAACGCGCGTCGAGCATGTGGAAGTCCGTGTGGAACGCGCGCAACGCCTGCACGTGCGCGGCGTCGCTCACGCGAGCGGCCTTGATCACCTTGCAGCCCGTCCGTCGCGCGGCCTCCTGACAGTACGCGGGACCCTCGTCGCCGTGCAGCTGGAGCAGCGAGAAGCGGCACACGTCGGCCATCGCGGCCACCTCGTCGAGGGTCGCGTTCACGAACACACCGGCCAGCTCCACGCGGCGGTGGAGCTGCGCTCCGATCGCCTCGGCCTGGTCCACTGGGCACGCCCGCGGGCTGTGGGGCCAGAAGATCATTCCGAGCGCCCACGCGCCCAGCTCGACGGCCTGGTGGGCGTCGTCGAGCGCCGTGATGCCACAGATCTTCACGCGGGTCATGGCTCGCCTATGGTCGCAGAGAGAACGAACGGCATCGCTCCCTCGCGCACGGCGCGACTACGGAAGCAGGCCGCCGCCGTCGCCCTCGTCGCCGCCGCCGTCGCCCTCGTCACTCGGGGCGCTGTCGGCCGACGCGGGGCGCTCGGTGAGCTCCACAGTCTTCGTCTCGCGATCGCCGTCGCGCAGATACTCGACCTCGATCGTGTCGCCGGGACGCTTCGCCGCCACGGCGGCGGCCACGTCGTCGGAGTCGTTCATGCGCTTGCCGTCGATCTCGAGGATGATGTCCCCACCGCGGCCGGTGTCCGGGTCCGCCCCGCGCAGCCCCGCGTCGTCCGCCGGCCCGCCGTCGGTGGCCTCCACGATCAGCGCGCCGTAGTTCACCGGTAGGTCGAGCTCGTCCACGAGCTGGCCGGTCACGTCGCCCATGCGGACGCCGAGATAGGCGCGCTGGATCGTCTCGCCGGCCTTCAGGTCGGGGAGTAGCTGCTTCGCCGTGTTCACGGGCACCGCGAAGCCGATCCCGACCGATCCCTCACCGCTGCCGCCGGTGGCGATCTGTGAGTTGATCCCGATCACGCGGCCGTTCGCGTCGAGCAGCGGACCGCCCGAGTTCCCGGGATTGATCGAGGCGTCGGTCTGGATGACGTCCGGGATCGTGAAGCCGTTCGGGGCGATGATTTCGCGCTGCAAGCCCGAGACGATGCCCGTGGTGACCGTGCGGCTGAAGCCGAACGGGTTGCCGATCGCGATGACCGGGTCGCCGACCTGGAGCTTGCTCGAGTCGCCGAGCGGGAGCGGGGTCAGGTCTCCGTCCACGTCGGCGGGATCGACCTTGAGTACCGCGACGTCGGTGGACGTGTCGACGCCCTGAACCTCCGCGCCCACCTCCTTGCCGTCCTCCTTGAAGCGCACCGTGACGCTGTCCGCGCCCTCCACGACGTGCGCGTTCGTGACGATGTTGCCCTCGTCGTCGACCACGAAGCCGGAGCCGGTCGCCGTGCCCTCCTGCGGCACACCGAACGGCGACTCGCCGCTGCTGCTCACGCCCTGCGCCGAGATGAACACGACGCCGCGCCCCTCATCCCTGTAGATCTCACGGACGCTGCGCCCCTCGCCGCCGGGGGAGTCCGCGGTGGGCTGCGTGACCGTGCTGTCACGGACCACGGTCGTTGTGTCCCCCGTGTCGATCACGTCCGTCGCGATCAGGACCGCGCCGATCACCAGTACGATCAGGCCGCCGAGGACTCCTGCAAGGGCGCTTGACAGCGGGCTCTTCGTGGTCATGCCAGAAGTGATATCGGCACGGTCTAAGAAGCCGATAAATCTAGGCGCGCGGCGCGCCCGGCGGAATCGCCACGAGGCCGCGCAGCCTGTCTAGAAAGCTTCCGCGCGAGAGCTCGCGGCGCAGCGCCCGGCGCTGACTCAGGCTCGGCGCGGAGGGAGCGCGCGGGTCGTAGCGGTTCGCGCGCAGCGCGCCGGCGTAGGCCTGTGAGGCGGGCCCTGCGAAGCGGCCCAGCCGCCGCTCCAGGGCGAGCAGCGTCGTCGAGGCCGGCACGTCCCAGCCGAGCCGGTGCAGCGCCCGGCGCAGTTCGGACAGCTGCGCCTCCGCGACGTCCGACGGGCCGAGCGAGCGAATGCGACGCACCCGCTGCACAGCGACCGCCGCGAACCACGCGAGCGGGGCCAGCATGAGGATCAGGAACAGGCGAAGCAACCAGCCGCTGCCGCCGTCGGAGCCGAGTCGCCCACCGGTGTCGGTGCCGCGCTCGGAGGCCGCGACTCCCCGCCGCGTCTGGATCGCCTCGCCCGCGTCTCCAGCCGCGGCGCTCGTGGCCAGCGCGCTCGCCTGCGACTCGGCCGGCGAGCGTGCCGGCGTGGGGTCGAACGGGACCCACCCGATCCCGGTGAACCACACCTCGACCCACGAGTGCGCATCGAGATCACGCACGCGGTACTCGCCCGTATCGCGGTTGAACGAGCCGGGCGAGAAGCCGGCCGCGACGCGTGCGGGTATCCCCGACATGCGAAGCATCAGCGCCATCGCCCCGGAGAACTGCTGGCAGTAGCCGCGCTCGTCCTCGTACATGAAGCCCATGAGCGGGATCGGCCGCGTGGGCACGCGCTCGGCGTAGCGGAAGTTCCCTTGGAGATAGGCCTCGACGGACTTGACGGCGTCGTAGACGGTGGGCTCCTCCGCCGTCAGCGCCTGCGCCTGCTCGTACATCCGCTCATACGGCGAGTTGCGGATGGACGACTCGGCGTGCTCCGCCGCGTCGGGCCGCGCCACGTTGCCGCGCAGCGGGACGAACACCGTGTCGCGCCTGAGAGCGGCCGCCTCGCGCGCGGCGTCGCCCTGAAGGGCGACGCCCTCCGTTGCCGACTCGCCGGGATTCGGCAGCTGGATCGCGGTGTAGCGGTTGAGCGGGTCGGGGAAGCCCCCGCGCGCGCCTCGCATCTGGGCCTTGGTCGGATTCGGCGCGTACGCCGTGATCGTGTACGAGTCGCCCTCCTCGAGCTCGCGGCCGGGCGGGAGCCGCGTGGTCCCGTCCGCGCTCGGTATGGCGGTCACCCCCTCGATGTCGCGCACGACCCCGGCGCCCACCACGAAGTTCGTGGATAGCGACCGCACGGTGAACCGGATGCGCTCCTGCCACTCTGGGTTGAACTCGTTGTAGTCCCAGGTCGTGTTGTTGAAGGCCGGGCCGTTGAAGGCGACCTCCTGGCCGTAGCGCACCTCGTCGAGGATGCCGGTGCGGTACCAGCGCAATCCGTCGAACCCGTCAAGCGTCTCCGCCTTCCAGTAGTGCTGGCGGTCCGACTCGACGTTCAGCATCGTCGCGCCGGAGCGAGACCAGTCGAGCGGTCCGTACTCGTGCGTCCAGTCGAAGGTCACCACCTCGCCGGAGCCGAACCAGTCCCAGGCACGGTAGTCCCACCAGGCGCGCTCGCCGTCGATCGCCGCGGCCACCGGCAGCGAGAGCACGCCGACGCCGGCGACCACCGCGGCCGCCAGCGCGGCCTCGCGCGTGGGCAGCCTCGGAAGCCACAGCCAGGCGCCGACCAGCAGGAGCAGGGCGAGCCCGCGGAGCGCCGGCAGGCCGGGGTCCTGCTCGGCGACCGCGGTGCCGTACAGGAGGAGCAGGGCCACGAGCCCCGCGCCGCGCAGGAACGTCTCGCCGCGCCTACTCGGCCAGAACGCGAGCGTCGCGCCGATCGCAAGCAGCGCCGGCGCGCCGAGGAGAATCGTGCGGCGCACCCACTCGTCCGGGCCGTCGTAGGGCCAATCCACGCCCTGGACGCCCGCGAGCCCGCGGTCGAGGCCGTCGGCGAACTCCCCCCAGTGCTCCGGCAGGAGCAGCCGGCCCGGCAGACCGGCGGCCATCAGGCCCAGCAGGAGCGTCGCGAGGCCGGCCGCCGCGGCGAGCGCGTGAATCGCGTGACGCGGAAGCGGTGCGCGGCCCAGGAAGGCCAGTACCGCCGCGCCGCCCGTGGCGACCAGCAGCACCAGCAGGGTGCGCCCGAACGGCGCCTCCTCCGCGAGCATGCTCCAGTGGCCGGTGGCGAACGCGGCCAGCGCCCCGAAGGCCACGAGCCGCATCGCCAGCGAGTCGCGCGCGACTGAGCTTGCCGAGCGAGCCGAGAGCACCGAGGGCGCGGGGCCGCCGGCGGGAGCGGGCGCGGGCGCACGCCCGAGCGTGGCGCTCATGCAGCCGCCACCCTTCGCGCGCGCTCCACGAGGCAGCCGGTGCAGCCGGCCACCTCGAACGCGGGGCGCACCCCGGGCAGCACGCCCGGCGCGACTACGTAGCGCGATCCCGCCGGCAGGCGCTCGAGCGCCCGCGGCGTCGCACGCAGGTCGGCGCCGGTCACCCAGATCACCGCGCCACCGCGCGGCCCGAGCACGCCGCTTCCGGGCGCGGCGCCCTCCTCCACGAGCGCGAGCCGCGCGTGCACCGCCGGCCACGCGCCGAGGTCATGGCCGAGATCGATCGGGCGCCGGTCGCCCGGAAGGAGCACCGCGCAGCCGTCCTTGCGAGCCAGCCAGAGGCAGATCGAGGCGGCGGCGCGCACGGCCATGTCGAGCGTGTCCTCGCTCGCCGGCGCGGACGCGTCCATCACGACCAGCGGGGCGGAGTCCAGCTCCGCCACGAGGCGGCGCTCGAGCATCTCGCCGTGACGCGCGACCGACGGCCAGTGGATGCGCGACGCGGGTGCGCCCTCGCGATAGGCGCGCAGGCCGTCGATCTCGAGCTCCGCCGCCGACGCGTCGAGCCGCCGCCCGGACAGACTCGGCTCCTGACCCAGCCCGGCCTCCGCGCCCGCGCCCGCGCCGCCGCTGCCGGGCGCGGTCACGGGCGCGACCCGGGGGAGCACCAGCACCTCCTCCCCGCCCTCGCCCACGAGCTCGCGCGAGTACAGCCGCAGCGGGTCGTGGATCACGAGCAGGTCGGGCTCCAGGATCCTGCGGCCTCGCCGGGAGAACTTCACGTTGATGCGAAGCCGGCGAGACCAACGCCCGGTCACCGGCACCGGCCAGCCCAGCAGCGGCTCGAGCAGCTCGCCACCCGGCGGCGGCAGCAGGCCGCTCCGCACCTCCACCCGGAGCGGGTAGGGCTCCTCCTCCACGACGGTGTGCGGACCCGGCATGCGCACGATCGTCGCGCCACGCGCGGCCAGCCAGACCCACGCCGTCGCGCCGACGGCGAGCACGATCAGACCCACCCCCGGCACGTACAGCGACGCCGTGTCGAACGTGCCTCCCGCAAGGCACAGCGCCACACCGAGGAGCGCGGTGAGTGCGGGCCGGAGCATCAGCGGGTCAGAGCGCCGGGACTCGCTCCAGCGCGTCGCGTACGACCGCATCGCGCTCGTCGGAGCCAGTGCCGGGCGCGAGCAGCAGCCGGTGGGACAGGACGGCCGCCGACATCTTCTGCACGTCGTCCGGCAGAGCGTGGTCGCGGCCGTCGAGCGCGGCGAGTGCCTTGGCGGCTCGGAACAGCATCAGGCCGGCGCGCGGGCTCGCGCCGAGGTCCACGCGCGGATCCGCCCGCGTGGCGTCGAGGATCGAGACCACGTAGCGGCGCAGTGCCTCGCTGCCGTGCACGGCACCGGCGGCCGTCTGCGCCGCGAGCACGTCGCCCACGTCCGCGACGGTCTCGAGGTCGAGCACGCGGTCGCTCTCCGCG
>DASQTS010000232.1:0-2295 GCA_035641775.1 Thermoleophilaceae bacterium | reverse complement strand
GTGCCGCCGCCCCCGTCGCCTCCACCGCCTCCGTCGCCGCCTTCGTCGTCGTCATCGCCGCAGCCCACGGCGAGGGCGAGGATCGCTGCCGCGAGTAGGGCCAGAACAGCCTTGAAGCTCAACACTCCGGATTCCTCCTGTGGTTTCAACGTCTCCCCGCGAGCGTCGGGGCCGGTCCCGAAGGAACGCCTCCCCCGCGCGCAAGCTTCTTCTGCGCCTTGGCCGCACGCCGCTTCGACCGGGCAACCAGCCGGGCGTCGTGGAGCCAGAACACGGTCGTCCGCTCGAGCCACTCCATCGCTCCGTACAGCAGGAGGCCGAGGAACATCAGCATCAGGATCACGGCGAACGCGTCGGCGATCGCCAGCTGGCTCGAGAACTGCTGGACCAGCACGCCGAGTCCGCGCTCGGCCGAGATGAACTCACCCACGACGGCGCCCACGAGCGCCAGGCCCGCGGCCGTCTTGAGCCCGGCGAACATGATTGGGAGCGACCCGGGCACCATCAGCCTGGTGAAGGTCTGCCACCTGCTGGCGCCGAGCGAGCGGAACATCTCGCGCGCGTCCTCGTCCACGGTGAGGATCCCGGTCAGCGCGTTCACGTACACGGGGAAGAACGCGATGATCGCCGCTATCCAAATCTTCGAGTTGTAGCCGAACCCGGCCCAGGCGATGATCAGCGGCGCGATCGCGATCCGCGGCGTCACCTGCAGCGCCACGGCATACGGGTTCAGCATCTGCCGCATGATGGGCGAGAGCCCCGAGGGGATGGCGAGGGCGAGCCCGAGCGCGGCGCCGAGAAGGAAGCCCGCCACCGACTCCCACAGGGTCGCGGCGATGTCGTCCCAGACGAAGCTGCTCTGGATCAGCTCATAGAAGGACACGACGATGTCCTTGGGGTGCGGCAGGATCGTCTCGTCGAGGTAGTCGATCGCGAGGGCGAACTCCCAGAGCGCGATCAGGAGGACGAGGAAGACGAGCGGCGGCCACAGCCGGCGCGCCAGCCGGGCCGGCGAGAGGCCGTGCGCGAGCCTACGCCCCATGGACCTCGGCCTGTCTCGTGTCGCCCGCGTCGGTGAGCGGCACCTGGAGCCCGCGGTAGGCCCTCAGGACGAGCTCCTGGAACCTCGGGTCGGCCACCATCTCCTGCTCGCGCGGCCGCTCGAACGGCACGTCGATCATGTCGGCGATGCGCCCCGGCCGCGGGGTCATGACGACCACGCGGTCAGCCAGCAGGATGGCCTCCGTGATGTTGTGGGTCACGAGCAGGGCGGTGGCGGACATCCGCTCGTGTACGCGGAGCAGCTCGAGGTTGAGGCGCTCCCGCGTGAGCTGGTCGACCGCCGCGAATGGCTCGTCGAGCAGCAGGACGTCCACGCCCACCATCAGCAGCCGGGCGAGCGCCACACGCTGCTGCATCCCGCCGGAGAGATGGCGCGGATAGGTGTGCTCGAAGCCGCTCAGCCCCACCAGCTCGAGCAGCTCGTAGGCCTGCTTCTCCGAGCCGTCGTCGAGCTTGCCGCCCAGCTTCGGCGGCAGCAGCGCGTTCTGGAGCGCGGTCCGCCACGGCAGGAGCGTCGGCCGCTGGAACATCAGCGCCACGTCCTGGCGCGGCTCGGTGACCTCGAGGCCGTTGACGGAGATCCTGCCGTCGCTCAGCGGAATCAGGCCGGCGACCAGGCGCAGCAGCGTGGACTTGCCGCAGCCGCTCGGCCCGACTATCGAGATGAACTCGCCCGGCCGCGCGTCGAAGCTGACGTGGTCGACCGCCAGCACACCGCCCTCGAACTGCTTGACAGCATCGTCGACCGAGATCGTGCCGCGCTCACCGGCCGCGCCGTTCGCCGCTCCTCGCTGTTCCGTCAGGCCTGCTCCCCTCCAAGGACTCGCCCAGGGACGACTGCAATCGTTTGCGTTGCAATCGTTTGCGATCCTAGACGCAGGCCGCGGCCCGCGTCAAGGAGCGGACGTCGATTGGCGCACGACGAGGCTCGGCTCGAGCCGGATCTCGCGTTCCGGCGACTCGCCGTCGGCGAGCCGTTCGAGCATCAACTCGGCCGCTGCCGCCCCGATCTCGTAGTGCGGGATGTGGATCGTGGTCAGGGGCGGAGCGAAGCGCGCCGTGTACGGCATGTCGTTGAACCCCACGACGGAGACGTCCTCCGGGCAGCGCACGCCGCGCTCGGCGAAGGCGTCGTAGCAGCCGAGCGCGAGCAGGTCGTTCGCCGCCGCGATGGCCGTGAAGTCGCGGCCCTCGTCAAGCAGCTGGCCGCAGAGCCGCTCGCCCTCCGGCTCG
>DASQTS010000231.1:0-4600 GCA_035641775.1 Thermoleophilaceae bacterium | reverse complement strand
AGGGCGGACTCGGGGCCGGTGAGCTCGACGATCTGAACCGCGCGCATGGCGCGCCAACGTATCTCAGGCGCTCAAGCTCCGCCAGAGATGCACCACCGCGTATGAGCGCCAGGGGCGCCAGCGGGCGTCGTCCGCCGGCCCTCCGAGCCGTGCCAGCGCGTCGCGGATGCCCACGTCACCGGGGAGGAAGACGTCGGGGTCGCCGAGCGCTCGCATCGCGACGTAGTCCGCGGTCCAAGGGCCGACGCCCGGGATGGCGGTGAGCTGCGCGCGGGTCTCGGCCGGATCCGCGCCCGCGTCGAGCCCGAGGTCGCCTTCCGCCACGAGCCGGGCCAGCTCGACCAGCGCCCGTGCGCGCGTACGCGGGAAGGGAAGGCGCGTGGGATCGGCAGCCGCGAGAGCGGCCGGCGCGGGGAAGCGGTGTGTAAGGCCCTCCATGGGGGTGACGGGCCCGCCGTACTCGGCCACCAGGTGCCCGAGCACAGTCCGCGCGCCCGCCACCGACACCTGCTGGCCCACGATCGCGCGCACCGCGAGCTCGAAGCCGTCGACGCAGCCGGGCACGCGGAGGCCCGGCCGGCGCCGGACGAGCGGAGCGAGCAGCGGGTCCTCGGACAGGTGCGCGGCGACCGCCACGGGGTCGGCGTCCAGATCCAGGAGACGGCGGCAGCGCGCGACCGCCGCCGTCAGGTCGCGCAAATCGTCGAGGCGCAGCTCGCAGCTCACGCCGCCGCCCGCGGGCCTCAGCGTGACGGTGCCGGCTCCGTGATCGAGCACGAGGACGCGGCGGTACGCGCCGTGAGCGACCTCCTCGATGCCCGACACGGCGCGGTCGGCCAGGAACGCGAGAAGCGAGTCGCCGTCGAACGGCTCGCGGACCGGGAGCCGCAGCCGGATCGTCCCGGCGCCCGCGGCGCGGCGGCGGTGCCGGGCGCGACGGCGCAGCTCCGTCGGCGTCCGTCCGTAGACCGCTCGCAGCGTCTCGTTGAACTGGCGCACGCTGCCGAAGCCCGCGCCGACCGCGACCTGCCCGAACGGGAGCTCGGTCGTCTCGATGAGCGCGCGCGCCGACTGGGCGCGCTGGGCGCGCGCAAGCGCCACGGGCCCGGCGCCCAGCTCGGACATGAGGATGCGGTTCAGCTGCCGCTCCGAGAAGTGGAGCCGCGCGGCGAGCCCTCCCACGCCCTGGCGATCGACGGCGCCGTCCGCGATCAGGCGAACCGCCCGGCCGGCAACGTCGGCGCGGCGGTTCCAGGCGGGCGACCCGGGCGCGGCATCCGGGTCGCAGCGCTTGCAGGCGCGGAAGCCCTCATCCTGTGCGGCGGCGGCGCTTCTGAAGAGTCGGACGTTGCGCCGGCTGGGGAGCCGCGCGGGGCAGCTCGGCCGGCAGTACACGCCCGTCGAGGTGACCGCGACCACGAAGAACCCGTCGTAGCGCGGGTCGCGGCTCTGCATGAAGCGGTAGCAGCGCTCGAAGTCGTCGATCACCCGGCCATCGTCGCACGCCTCACTGGCGGTTTTCGGACATGCCGGTGGGATGCTCCGCCGGGCCGGTACGGTGGGGCTCATGGAGGCGGTCGACACGCGGATCGGGACGCTCTGGCTCGGAGGCGATGAGCGGGGGCTGACGCACGTCTCGTTCGAGCGAACGCCGGAGGCCGGCCCGCCACACCGCCTCGCGAGCGCGGCGCGGCGACAGCTCGCCGCCTACTTCGCCGGCGAGCTCGAACGCTTCGACCTGCCGCTCGCGCCCACCGGGAGCGACTTTCAGCGGCGCGTGTGGGATGCGGTAGCCGCCATCCCGTACGGGACCACGGCGTCCTACTCCGAGATCGCGGCCGCAGTCGGCCGCCCGGCCGCGTGCCGCGCGGTGGGCGCGGCGAACGGCCGCAACCCGCTCGCGATCGTCATCCCGTGCCACCGCGTGATCGGCTCGGCGGGCGCGCTCACCGGTTACGGCGGGGGGCTCGAGCGCAAGCGCGCGCTGCTCGACTTGGAGCGCCGCTCCGGGTAGGGTCGCGCCATGGATGAGAGGACCCTGGCGTCAATCGCTCTGTTCGAATCACTGCCGTCGCGGGCTCGCGCCGCAATCGCCCGGCACGCCGACGAAATGGACGTGCGGGAGGGCACCGAGCTGGCGAGGCAGGGCGACTTCGCGTACGAGTTCTTCGTCATCGAGGAGGGCACGGCCGAGGTGCTGCGCGACGGCGAGCCAATCGCCGAGCTCGGCCCGGGCGACTTCCTCGGTGAGATGGGGATCGTCGGCAAGTCGGTCAGAAACGCCACCGTCCGGACCACCTCGGCCGCTCGCGTGATCGTGATGAGCGAGCAGGAATTCCGCTCGATGGCGCGGACGAACCCGGAGGTGGCGAGCCGCATCGAGGCGGCCGTCGAGCAGCGCTGCCAGGCGCTGGCCTGACTGTCAGTCGGTGGGCAAGCGCTCGCGAAGGCGCGACCGCGCAGCGGGCGCCCCAGCGCCGGTGTCGACGACGGACTACCGCGACGCCGAGGGCGGCGTGCTCACGCTACGCGACGAGCTCACGCCGGGCACGCTGAGGCAGCTCGAGCAACTCGATGTCAAGCCCGCCGCGTCCGCCGAGGACCGCTGGCAGCGGCGCGCCGAGCTGCTGTTCGAGCGGCTCGCCGTTCGCTGGGAGATCGCGGGGCTGCCGCTCGACTCGCAGAAGGAGCTGCTCGGGCGCTACAGGATGGCGACCGCGGACGAGCGGCGCTGGGTGCGCGACGCGCTCACGGAGCACCTGCGCACCCGGCACCCGGACGTCACGGTGTGAACCAGCGCGTGCCGAGCCAGCGCTCCAGCGTGTGGTAGCCCGGGCGCGGGTTGCCGGTGTTGTCGAGCAGGCCGGCGTCGAAGCGGTTCCCGAAGGCGTCCTGCTGCCAGTGGTAGACGTACAGGCGCCCGATCCGGCTGCGGTACTGCTTGGCCAGCCGCAGCACGCGTCCTATCGCGACGTTCGCGCGCCGCTCGCTGTACGGGAACAGCGTGCGGCCGTCGGGCAGGATGAAGCGGACGATACCGCCCGTCTCGGTGAGCCAGACCTTGCCGCGGACGGTCCGGAGCAGCAGCTTCGTGCCGCCATAGCGCTGGCCCCTGCGGGGGTTGCTGTCGCGGTAGTTGTGGAGGCCCCAGATCCGGGCGCCGCGCGCCACTGACCTGAAGCGGGCGAGCCAGCGGACCATGTTCTTGTCGTCGATCACATCCGCCGCGACGATCCGGCAGCCGCGGCAGCGCTTGCGCACGACGTTGAAGTAGCTCGCCGCCTGCTCGGGATAGCGGAAGGTCGGCTGCGTCCGGTGGTTCGCCTCGTTCCAGACACCGATGGTCCTCACCCACGGCCAGCGCGCGCGGAAGGCCCGGAAGGCGCGGTCGAAGGTGGCGGTCGTGGGCAGCTTGCACGGGCGCGCCGGGCAGTGCGACGGATGCGCGGCGCCGAAGCTCACGAGCGGGTCCATGCCGGCAGCGCGCGCGTTCGTCAGGTAGTCGTCGAGCCAGGCGCGGTCACCGCGGCTCAGCGCGACGTTCCACGGCGTCACTACGCGGACGCGCTTCAAACCCAGCGCGGCGAAGCGCGCGTGGCTGAACGTGTTCCAGTTCTGATCGCCGATGCCGACGGTCACGTCGGCGGACGCGCCGGCAGGCAGGGCGGCAAGGGACAGGGCGAGAAAAAGTGTGAGAAGGGTGAGGGTGCGAGTCATGACGGTCATCTAAGGATGCTTCGGCGATCGGCGGGATAGCTTGAGGGGCGGAAGTTGCCGACCCTAGTGCCCGCGACAATTTCGCGCTCGTGAGCTTTCCCACAATCGAGTTCGCGGCGTTCTTCCTGATCGTCTTCCTCCTGTCCTGGGCGCTGATGCCGCATCCGAGCGCCTGGCGGCGGTTCATCCTCGCCGCGTCCTACTTCTTCTACGGGTGGGTCGACTGGCGCTGGGTGCTCCTGCTCGTGGCGTCGAGCGTCGTGAACACCTTTGCGGCGCAGGTGATCGCTCGCAGCCCCTCGCGATCCAACCGCAGGCGGGCACTGATCGCCGCCGTCGCGTTCGACCTGGGTCTGCTGGCGGTGTTCAAGTACCTCGGGTTCTTCGTGTCGGAGATGGATGGGGCGCTCGATTCGATCGGCCTGGGCTCGCCGCTCCCGCTCGTACAGATCGTGCTGCCGATCGGTATCTCGTTCTTCACGTTCCAGGCGATCTCGTACGTCGTGGACGTTTATCGCGGTGAGACGCCGGCCGCATTGCTCGTGGACGTGGCGATCCTCCAGGCCTTCTTCCCCCACCTGGTGGCCGGCCCGATCGTGCGCGCGAACGAGCTGCTGCCTCAGCTCCGCACGCCGCGCGACCCGCGCACGGTGCTGGCCGGCCCGGCGATCTTCCTCATCGCCGGCGGCCTCCTGAAGAAGACCGTGATCGCGGACGAGCTGGCGCGCCGCGTCGTGGACCCGGTGTACAGCGACCCGTCCGCGCATTCCGCGGCCGAGCTGACGCTCGCGTTCTACGGCTTCGCCGCCCAGATCTACTGCGACTTCTCGGGCTACACGGACATGGCGATCGGGCTCGCGCTGCTGCTCGGCTACCAGCTGCC
>DASQTS010000230.1:0-8668 GCA_035641775.1 Thermoleophilaceae bacterium | reverse complement strand
GAACCTCGCCGGCTAACCCGCCGCCAGCTCGAGCCGCGGGCCGCGGAAGTCCGCGGCGGCCTGCGTCAGGATCTCGAGCATCGCGTCGCTCGCAGGGGAGTGAAAGCCGCCCTCCATGCGGGCTGCGAGCACACCGCGGCGCGGGCCGTCGGTCAGGGCGCGCGCGACCACGCCCGGATGTAGCGCGGTGAGTGCCATCCGCGGCATCAGCGTGATTCCGACCCCGCCGGCCACGAGCGCCTGCGACGCGAGCGTGTCGTCGGCCTCGAACGCCACTCGCGGCTCGAAACCCGCGTCGCGGGAGGCGGCCTCGGTGATCCGCCGGCAGCCGTTGATGGGCGTCGAGACGATCCACGGCTCGCCGGCGAGGTCGCTCAGCGACAGCCGGCGGCGCCCGGCGAGCCGGTGCGACGCGGGGAGCACTGCGTCGTACTGGTCGTCCATCAGGTGCGTGAGCTCCAGGTCCGGCATCAGCGACATCGCCGGATGGTGGTAGAGAAGGGCCAGGTCCACCTCACCGGCCTTCAGCAGCTGGGCGGCCTGCTCGGGCTCCGACTCCCGCATGCTGAGCTCCACCTCGGGATGCCGCTCGTAGAACGTCGCGACGGCGCGCGGCATGACGGTCGCGCCGGCGCTCTGGAAGCACACGAGCCGGAGCCGCCCACCGCGCAGCCCGGCGATCGCGTTGACGTCCTCCTCGGCCGACTCGAGCCTCGCGAGGATCACGTCGGCGTGCTTGACGAGCACGGCGCCCGCCTCCGTCAGCCGGACGCCGCGCGACAGACGCTCCACGAGCTGGGTGCCCGCCTCGCGCTCGAGCGCGGCGATGTGCTGGCTCACGGCCGACTGCGTGAAGTTGAGTGCCTCGGCGGCGGCGGAGAAGGAGCCCTGCGCGGCGACCTCCCGCAGGACCCTCATGCGGCGGATATCGAGCATCAGCACAGCTTATCGGCCTGTCAAGCAGCTTTCATTGGGACTAATGGCGCCCATCTGCGAAGCTGATGGCGATGTCGCGCCGCTCCCTCGTCAAGCTGCTCCTGCTCAGCGCCTTCTGGGGCGCCTCGTACCTGTTCATCAAGGTCGCGCTGGAGGACGGCGTTGGCCCGTGGGCGATCGTCTCGATCCGTACGGCGCTCGCCGCGCTGGTGCTCGTGCCGCTCGCCGCGCACATGGGCGTGCTCGGCAGCCTCCGCGGCCGGCTCGGAGCGGTCTTCGTGCTGGCGATGGTCCAGGTGGCCGTGCCGCTCACCCTGATCGCGCTCGGCGAGGAGCGCATCTCGTCCTCGCTCACCGGGATCCTGGTGGCGAGCGCGCCCATCTTCACCTTCCTGCTGGCCTTCGCGCTGACCGGCGCCGAGCGCGCCAACCGCTCCAGCCTGGTGGGCGTGGCGATCGGCATCGTCGGCGTGGGGACGCTGCTCGGCGTGGACGCCGGCGGCGGCGCCGAGGCGCTCGTCGGCGGCCTCTTCGTGATCGGCGCGGCCTTCGGCTACGCCGTGGCCGCATGGCACCTCAAGCGGAACCTCACCGGAGTGGAGCCCGTCGCCACCGTCGCCGGCAGCCAGGTGATCGCGGCACTCGTCATGCTGCCGGCAGGGCTGCTCGACTTCCCGGAGTCCGTGCCGGACCTCGACGCGGTCGCATCGCTCCTGACGCTCGGGGTGGTCTGCACGGGCTTCGCGTTCGTGCTGTTCCACTCGCTCGTCGCCACCGACGGGCCGGCGCGGGCGTCGCTCGTCGGCTACATCGCGCCCGTGTTCTCGATCTTCTACGGCGTCGTGCTGCTTGACGAGAGCTTCACGGCCGCGACGCTCGCCGGGCTCGTGCTGATCCTCGGCGGATCGTGGCTAGCGGCGGGCGGCGAGCTGCCCACACGCCGCGGCGATGTCCCGGCCCCGGGTGAGCCGCACGGTGGTCCGGACGCCGCGCTCCTCGAGGGCGGTCCGGAAGGCCGCGATCGCGTCGCGGCCTGATCCCCGGTAGCCCGAGCCCGTCGGGTTGTACGGGATCAGGTTGACCTTGAAGGCCCTGCGCGGCTCCAGTGCGTTCGCAAGCGCCACCGCCTGCTCGTAGCGGTCGTTCACGCCCTGGAGCATCAGGTACTCCACGAAGACCTGTCGCCTGCGGCGCTCGTGCCAGCGGAGGCAGGACTCGAGCACCTCGCTCAGCGGATAGCGGTCGTTCACCGGCATGATCTCCGAGCGCAGCGCCTCGTCGGCGGCGTGCAGGGAGAGCGCGAGCCGCACCGGCGGGCCCTCGTCGGCCAGCCTCTCGATCCCCGGGATCCAGCCGACCGTCGAGATCCCGATGTTCGAGTGGGCGATTCCCACGTCCGGGAGCCGCTCGCAGGCGGCCAGCACGCTGTCCAGGTTCATGAGCGGCTCGCCCATGCCCATGAAGACCGCGTGGTTCAAGGCCTCCTTGCGGCGGAAGTGGAGCGCCTGGTCGAGGATCTCGGACCCCGTCAGGTTGCGCCCGAATCTCATCGAGCCGGTGGCGCAGAACGTGCAGGTGAGGGGGCAACCGGACTGGCTCGACAGGCAGAGCGAGCGCCGGCCGTCGCGGTAGCGCATCAGGACCGCCTCCACCGGGCGGCCGTCGTGGGTCTCGAAGAGCACCTTCTCGGTGCCGTCTGAGGCAAGCGACTCGTGCACCGCGGTCAGCGACGAGAACGGCACCTCGTCGGCGAGCCGCTCGCGGAGCTCGCGCGGGAGGTTGGACATCTCGTCGTACGAGCCGGCGCCCCTGGCCGCCCACTCCCAGACCTGACGCGCCCGGAAGCCGGGCTCCGCGCGGGAGGCCAGCCGGTCGTCGAGCAGACCGAGGTCCATGCGGAAAGTGTGCCTTACGCGGGCATGCGATCCGCGTTGGCTGGGCATAGGGGTGATTGGTGGCGCCTCCTCTTCGTGACACGATCCCCGTTTCCGGGGATAGAGAGCTGCTCGATGCGGTGCTCGACGCCGCGACGTCCCTGATCGTCGTCGTGGACGCTGATGCGCGGCTCGTGCGCTGGAACCGCGCGTGCGAGCAGCTCCTGGGCTACAGCGCCGCGGGCCTCGACGCGCCCGGCGCGGTGCTGAAGCTGGTTCCTGCGTCCGAGCGCTCGATCGCGGACGAGGCGATCGAGGCGCTGAAAGCGGGGGAGTCGCCCGTGCGGACGGAGTTCCACTGGCGGACTTCGGCCGGCGACCTGCGCCTGATTGCGTGGTCGATCACGGCGCTGACCGGCCCAGACGGCGAGGTCACCTACATGGTCGGCACGGGTGTCGACATCACCGACGCGCGCCGCTGGGCGGAGGACCGGGTGGCCGCCGAGGACCGGCTGAGGCACATGGCCGACCACGATGACCTGACGGGCCTGTTCAACCGGCGCCGCTTCGAGGAGGAGCTCGAGCGCCACGTCGCGCACGGGCGCCGCTACGGGATCGACGGCGCGCTGCTGCTGCTCGACCTCGACGACTTCAAGGCCGTGAATGACGGGCATGGCCACCGGGCGGGCGACCGCGTCCTGACGGCGGTCGCAGCCGTCCTGAGGAACCGGCTGCGCGAGAGCGACGTGGTGGCCCGCTTCGGAGGCGACGAGTTCGCGGTGCTGATGCCCCACGGAGGCGAGGCGGAGGCCGCCGAGCTGGCGGACGTGCTCGTGGAGGCGATCCGGACGGACGTGCGGGCCCCGGAGGGCCCGCTCGGAGCGAGCGTGGGCTTCGCGGTCTTCGAGGAGTCGGCGACCGCCGACGAGATGCTGTCGGCCGCCGACGACGCGATGTACGCGGATAAGGCCCGCGAGCGCGCGCCTGTGCGCCACCTGCGCCCGGTGGAGTAGGCGCGCGCGGGCGCCGGCGCGCCCGCGCATCTCCGAGCGCCGCCCGCGTAGCCTCCCTCGCATGCGGCTCGCCAAGTTCCTCGCGCACGCCGGGGTTGCCTCCCGGAGGGCCGCGGAGGCGATCGTCGCGGAGGGGCGTGTGACGGTCGACGGCGAGGTCGCTACGGATCCGGCGTGGGACGTCGACGAGACGCATCGCGTCCAGGTGGACGGCCGTCGCGTGGAGTCGGAGCCCCGCGAGGTCCACGCGCTCAACAAGCCGGCGGGCGTCGTCTCCACCGCGCGCGACACGCACGGGCGGCCGACGGTCGTGGGGCTCGTCAGGTCGCGACGGCGGCTCTACCCGGTGGGGCGCCTCGACGCCGAGACCACCGGCCTGATCCTGCTCACGAACGACGGCGAGCTCGCCGACCGGCTCACCCATCCCCGGTACGGCGTGAAGAAGGTCTACCGCGCGCGGGTCCAGCCGGCGCGCCTGTCGCCGCGGGCACTTCGGGCACTGGAGGAGGGCGTCGAGCTCGACGACGGACGGACAGCGCCCGCGCGGGCCCGCCAGCCCGCGACCGGCGTTGTGGAGATCACGATCCGCGAGGGCAAGAAGCGCCAGGTGCGCCGGATGCTCGAGGCGGTGGGCCACAGGGTGATGGAGCTCGAGCGGGTCGCGTTCGGCCCACTTGGCCTGCGCGGCCTCGAGCCCGGAAAGAGCCGCCGGCTGACGAAGGCCGAGATCGAGCGCCTGCAACGGTCGACCGAGCGCAACCGGCGGGGTGGCAGAGATGCGTAGCGGAAAACGCGACGATTCCCTGCCACCTGGGGGCTGGGGCGTCCTCGGTGCAGTCGTTCGGGATGCCAGAATCCGGCGCCGCATGAAGCTGCGCGCGCTGCGAGGCGCCACCACTGTCGACGCCAACGAGCCGGACGCCATCCTGTCGGCGACCGAGGAGCTCGTGCGCGAGGTCATGGAGCGCAACGGGCTCGACCCCGAGCAGATGGTGAGCTGCATCTTCACCTGCACGAACGACCTCGACTCGGAGTTCCCCGCGGTCGCCGCGCGCAACCTTGGGCTCTCTTCCGTGCCGCTCCTCTGCGCCCGTGAAATCGACGTGCCCGGCGCCCTTCCGCGCGTGATCCGGCTGTTGCTCCACTGCTACGCGGACCCGGACACGGCCCCGAAGCACGTATACCTGCGCGAGGCCGAGTCGCTTCGCCGGGACCTCCAGGGCGCCCAATGACCGGGCTCGAGTTCAACTCGCGCGTGCGCGACATCCCGGTCTATCCGGCGGCTTCGACGTACGCCTTCGACGGCGAGCTGGTCAAGCTCGCTTCGAACGAGACGCCGTTCTCGCCGCACCCGCAGGTGCTCGAGGCGGTGGAGGCGCAGCTCAGGACGCTCAACCGCTATCCCGACCCCGAGAAGTCGGTGCTCCGGCGCCGCATATCGGAGCGAACCGGCGTGCCCGTCGGCCGCGTCGCGATCGGCAACGGGTCCTGCGAGCTGCTGCTCGCCGCCGCCGACGCGATGCTCGAGCCCGGCGCCGAGGCCGTCTACGCCTGGCCCTCCTTCTCGATCTACCCGCACCTCGCGGCGATGTCCGGCGCGCGGGCGGTCACCGTCCCCCTCAACGAGGCCGGCGAGCACGACCTCGAGGCGATGGCGCGCGAGGTGACCGGAGCCACGCGGCTCCTGATCGTCTGCAACCCGAACAACCCCACGGCCACGGGGCTGCCGCCGGCAGCGATCGACGATTTCGTGGCCGGGCTGCCGCGCCACGTGGCCGTCTTCCTCGACGAGGCCTACGTGGAGTTCTCGACCCTCCAGGACCCGGACGAGTCTCTCGACCTGCTCGACAGGCACCCGAACCTGATCCTCCTGCGAACGTTCTCGAAGGTCTACGGCCTCTGCGGGCTGCGGGTGGGGTACGCGCTCGGGTCCGAGGACTTCCGGCTTGCCGTCGACCGCGTGCGGCAGCCGTTCTCGGTGAACGCCCTAGCCCAGGCCGCTGCCGCCGAGGCCCTCAACCACGTGGACGAGGTCGAGCGGCGTGTGGAGCAGACGGCTATCGAGCGGATGCACGTGGAGTCCGAGCTCGAGGAGCGCGGCTTCGAGACCACCGACAGCGAGGCGAACTTCTCTTGGGTCTCGCTGGGCGACCGCGACGAGGGCGAGGTCGTGGACGGCCTGGCGAAGCAGGGAGTGATCGTGCGCGCCGGCGACGCGCTCGGCCAGGAGGGCTGGATGCGGGTGACCTACGGGTCGCGTCACGAGAACGACCGTTTCCTCGCTGCGCTGGACCAGCTGACCTGAGCCTGCTACAAACATCTGAGTGACTCGCCGGTCCCCCTCTCACCGCTGCCCCTACCGATTTAGCTAGGCGTACGGCGTCGACTCGACGCCGCGCCGCAAATCGCAGTGCCGGCAGTTTCAACTTTGAGAGGCTTTAGGGACAGATGATGATTGTGATGAAAGAGGGGGCGTCGCAGGCGGAGATCGACGCCGTCGTGAAGCGCGTGGAGTCCGTCGGCGCGCAGGCTCACATCTCCGCGGGCGAGCTCGTAACCGTTATCGGCGCGATCGGCGACCGGGAGCACGTCGCGAACCTCGGGCTCGACGGCGCGCCGGGCGTCGACCACCTCGTGCCGATCCTCAAGCCGTACAAGCTCGCGTCGCTCCAGTACCGGCGCGAGGAGCGAACCGTCATCGAGATCGACGGGCGCCGCATCGGCGGTGACCACTTCGCGACGATCGCCGGCCCGTGCACGGTCGAGTCGCGCGAGGTGCTGCTCGACGCCGCGCGGACCGTGAGGGACGCGGGCGCGCAGTTCCTGCGCGGCGGCGCCTACAAGCCCCGCACGTCGCCGTACTCATTCCAGGGCCTTGGCGAGGCCGGCCTGAGGCTGCTCGCGGAGGCGAAGGCCGAGACCGGCCTGCCGATCGTCACCGAGCTGATGGACGTGCGCGACCTCGAGCCGGTGCTCGAGGTGGCCGACATCGTGCAGCTCGGCGCCCGCAACATGCAGAACTACACGCTGCTCACCGAGGTGGGCCGTGCGGGCAAGCCGGTGTTGCTGAAGCGCGGGCTGTCCGCGACGCTCGAGGAGCTCCTCATGGCGGCTGAGTACGTGCTGAAGGAGGGCAACGAGCAGGTGATGCTCTGCGAGCGCGGCATCCGAACCTACGAGCCGAGCTACCGCTTCACGCTCGACCTGATGGCGGTCCCGGTTCTGCGCGAGCTCACGCACCTGCCGATCGTGATCGACCCGAGCCACGCGGCCGGGAAGCGCTCGCTGGTGGAGCCGCTGTCGCTCGCGGCCGCCGCGGCCGGCGCCGACGGGATCATCGTGGAGATCCACCCGACCCCGGAGGAGGCCGTCTGCGACGGCCCGCAGGCGCTCTACGCGGACGACTTCGCGGCGTACCTGCGCAAGCTCGAGGCGGCGGCCGAGCTGGCGGGCAAGCAGTTTTCGACTGTATGACGCGCCTGCGCACCGGGCACGGCCCGGTGCTTGGCGAATTGCGGGTGACGGAGTGCGGATAGCCGTCCTCGGCGTGGGGCTGATCGGCGGCTCGATCGGCCTGGCGGCCCGGGAGCACGTCCAGGGCGCCGAGATCGTGGGCTTCGGCCGCGATCCCGAGCGGCTGCGCGTGGCCGCCGAGCGCGGCGCGATCGATCGCGCCGCGAACTCCGTCGAGGAGGCCGTGGGCGGCGCGGACCTCTGCTTCGCGTGCGCGCCAGTGGGAGTGCTGCCGCAGCTGGTGCGAGCGGCGCTGGAGGCGTCGGGGCCCGACACGGTCGTCTCCGACGTGGGCTCCACCAAGCAGGACCTGGTGAGCCGGACCGCCGACCCGCGCTTCGTGGGCGGCCACCCGATTGCGGGCGCGGAGAGCGCCGGCGTGGAGCACGCGCGCGCCGACCTCTTCCAGGGCGCCGTCTGGTACCTCACGCCGCACGAGCAGTCGGGTGGGCTGCTGTACGAGCGGCTCCACCGCTTCGTGGTCGACGTGGGCGCGCGGCCGGTGGCCGTGGAGGCCGAGACGCACGACCGGCTCGTGGCCGTCTTCAGCCATCTCCCGCACGTGCTCGCGAACGTGCTCGCCTCCCAGGCCGCGGCGCGCCTCTCGGAGCACGGCGAGGCGCTCCGCCAGGTGGGCCCGAGCTTCCGCGACATGACGCGCGTGGCCGGCGCGAACACGACGATGTGGAGCGACATCTACCGCTCCAACCGCGCGGCGATCGCGGAGGAGATCCGCCGCTTTCGTGCCGAGCTCGACGAGGTGGAGCGCCACCTCGAGGCCGGCGAGGTGGAGGACTGGAACGACCAGGCCCGCGAGGACCGTCGCACACTGCTCGAGGCGGGCGCGGCCGGCGGGCCCGTGCACGAGCTGCGGCTCACCGTGCCGAACCGCCCCGGTATCGTCGCGCAGGTGGCGCTCGAGCTCGGCAGGGCAGGGGTGAACATCCTCGACATGGCGCTCGCGCCCGCGAGCGACATGCGCACGGGCGCGATGAGCCTGTGGATCGCCGGCGACACGGAGGCCGCCCGCGCGCGCGAGCTGATCGGCGGTCTCGGCTTCCCGGTCCGCGCGGAGTGACGCGCTCGGCCCGCTTCGCACCAGGCGGCGCCCTGCGCGGCGGCTACACCCCGCCGCCCGACAAGTCGATCTCGCACCGCGCGGCGCTGTTCGCCGCGATGGCCGACGAGCCAGTGGCCGTGCGCAACTACCTCGACTCCGAGGACACGCACTCGACGCTGAACGCGGTCAGGACGCTCGGGGCGGCGGTGGAGCAGGGGCCGGACGGGGAGGTCACGATCCGCGGCGTGGGTCTGCACGCCCCGCTCGAGGCC
>DASQTS010000229.1:0-4447 GCA_035641775.1 Thermoleophilaceae bacterium | reverse complement strand
CGCCGCGCAGCGGATCCGGACCGCGCTGGTCGGCAAGGAGATCGCGTCCATCGAGACGCACCGGCGCTTCGAGCGCGACCGCTGGCCGCAGCGGCTCGGCGGGCGCGGCGTGCGCGCGGTGGACACGAAGGGCAAGCACCTGTTCATCCGCTTCGACGGCGGTCTGACGCTCCACTCGCACCTCCGCATGACCGGGTGGTGGGGTGTCTACGAGCGTGGGCGGCGCTGGTCGAAGTCGCCGCGGCGGGCCTGGCTCGTGATCCGGACGGAAGATCACGACGTGGTCCAGTTCGGCGGCCCCGTGCTCGAGCTGATGACCGACTCGCGCTCGCGCATCGACAACCGGATCGCCCGCCTGGGCCCGGACATCCTCGCCGACGAGTTCGACGACGCGGCGTTCCTGCGCCGGCTGCGCACGGACGACCCCACACGCGGCTTCGGCGATGCCCTCCTCGACCAGCGCAATGTGTGCGGCATCGGCAACATGTGGAAGGCGGAGGCCTGCTTCCTCGCGAGGGTCGATCCCTGGCGGCGCGTCGAGGACGTCACCGATGAGGAGGCGCTCGCCACGGTCCGCGCCGTGCGGCCGCTGATGCTGCGCTCGGCGCAGGGCGGCGGCCACGTCCGCGAGCCGCTGGTCTTCGACCGCGCCGGACGACCGTGCGGCCGCTGCGGCACGCGCATTCGGGCCCGCGGTCAGGGCGACGACAACCGCACGACGTACTGGTGCTCCGGGTGCCAGGCCTGATCAGGGTCGGCCACAAGGGCGCCGACCACGTGGCGCCCGGCAACACGGTCGAGAGCTTCAAGGCGGCGCTCGCGCACGGAGTGGACATGATCGAGTTCGACGTCCTGCGCACGCGCGACGGGCGCCTCGTGCTCGCGCACGACCACCGCGACGCGGAGCGCCGTGACCCGCTGACGCTGGAGGAGGGCCTCGAGCACTTCGCCGGCGAGGCCTACTCCCGCGTGGAGCTCGACGTGGACCTGAAGCTGCCGGGCTACGAGTGGGAGGTCTCCGACGGGCTCGCCCGCCACGGCCTGCTCGAGCGCTCGCTCGTCTCGACGATGTACACCGAGAGCCTTGACCGCCTCGGTGAGCTACAGCCCGGGCTCCGGCGCGGCTGGTCGGTGCCCCGCGTCCAGCGCAACTACCTGGAGGCTCCGCTGCACGTGCGGCTGCCCGCTTACGGGATGGCGGCCTACATGCGGGCGCGCATGCCGGGGCTCGCCTCTGCCCGGATTCGCGCGGGCGGCTGCGAGGCGATCATGTCGCACCACATCCTCGTGAGCAGCCGGCTCGTGCGGTCGGTGCACGCGGCCGGCGGCCAGGTCTACGTGTGGACGGTCGACGAAGTGCCGAAGATCGAGGCGCTCGAGGCGCTCGGCGTGGACGGCGTGATCACGAACGACCCGCGGCTGTTCGGCTAGCCGCCGACGGTGCAGGTGGCCGTCGTGTGCATCGCGGTGCGGTCCGAGCCGAGCTGCATCTCAGCGACGACTCGGAGCTGGTAGCTCTCCCCTGTGGGCGGGACGGTCAGCGCGAAGGTCCAGCCGGCCTGCCCCCACGTGAACTCGGCCGAGCCGGCGTCCTGCCAGGGCGAGGTGGGCTGCCCGCCAAGCGGGACCCAGCCGTCGGGGCTGAGCCACTGGGCGGTGAAGCGCACCTGCATCGTGCCGCTCGAGCCGTCACCGGCGAGCTGAGCGCGCGCGCCGAGCTCGCTCGCGTTGCAGATGTTCACGTTGGCCCACGTTGAGGTGAGCTGGTCGGAGGTGGCTCCCTGCGCGGGAGCGGCCGCCACGGCAGCCAGCGCCACGGCAAGCGGAAGAGCACTGCGCCTACGCGCCATCGAGGTCAGCGTAGCGGGAAGGCCCGCCGCCGTCAGTGGGGCAGGTCTACCAGAGAAGGCACATGGCCTTCGAGAGGCCCGCGGGGTCCCCGCCCTGGACGCCCTTCATGCCCGTGGCCGTGAGGAGCGTGCGCTCGCGGACGACCGCGACGCGCTGGGCCCGCCGCACACGGTGGAGCCTGCGGTTGCGCCGCGCCCTCCGCAGCTTCCGCGTGACCCGCACCTCGTCGCGCCACTGGAGCTCGACCACACCGCGCATGACGTAGGTCGTGCCGGTCGGCGGCTGCACGAAGCGGAACGTCCAGCCGGCCTGGCGGAAGGTCATGTCCGCGTCGCCGAGCACCACCCAATCGGTGACCCCGCTGCCGCCGACGGTCTTCCACTCCTGGTCCGCTGCGCTCCACCACTGGGCTGAGTAGCGCGCCCAGATTCGCTCGTCCGTGCCGTTGCCCGGGACGCTCGTGCGGACGCCGACGGCGTTCGGCGACTTCTCCGTGTCGCAGATGTTGACTGTCGCCCAGAACGGACGGTCGTCGGTCTTCTCCTCGGCATCGGCGCGCCGTGCGCGGGCGGCGGCCGCCTCGAATCCCTGTCCGGCCTCAGACTTCAGCGCCGGATCCTCGGCCACGACCACGCCGGGCGGCAGGTCGGGCGCGCGGTGGGCACCGGGCGGGAGCTGCAGCTTCGCGGCAGCAGAGGGCGCCGCAAAGAGGGATGCGGTGCACGCGAGCAGAACCGTTGGGGCGGCAAGTCTTGGCACTACGCGTGCTACATCGGGGTTTTTGCGCGCCCACTTGAGCGTGGGAGACTGAAATTCGTGATGGATACGACCCTCGTGCGTACTTAGGGCGTGAACGAGGCGATCGTGGATTCCGTGCCGTTGGTGGCCGCGGGCCATTCCGAGGGATTCGCCGAGCTGTACGAGCGGACGTTCCCGCGCGTGTACGCGTACGTCGCCTCGCTGCTGCGGGATCGCTCCGCGGCCGAGGACGTTACGGCCCAGGCCTTCGAGCGCGCCTACCGCAAGCGCCGGAGCTACAGGCCCACCCGGGGCTCGATGGACGCCTGGGTGTTCGGGATCGCCCGCAACGCCGCGCTCGACGAGCTGCGGCGGCGAAAGCGCCACGCGGTGCTGGAGGTCGACCCGGAGGACACCGGCTCGCCGAGCCCGGAGGACCATGCCGAGCGCGCCGTCCGGCGGGAGACCGTCCGCGCCGCGCTCTCGTCGCTCGACGGCCAGGAGCGCGACCTCGTGGCGCTGAAGTTCGCGGGCGGGCTGTCGAACGTGGAGATCGCCCGGGTGCTCGGGATGTCCGAGTCGAACGTGGGCACGCGCCTGCATCGCACCATCACGAAGCTGAGAGAGGCCTGCCATGACTGACGTGCTCACCGCGATCGACGACGCGCTGGACACCGGCGTCGCCACGGACGACGATCCGCTGACGCGCGAGCTCCAGGAGCTGGCGCTCGCTCTGCGCGCCGATGCACCCGAGCCGACTCACGAGTTCAGCGAGTGGCTCGACCGGCGCGTGGAGGACGGCTTTCCGAAGCGCGGGCCGGCGCGGCCGCCACTGTGGCGCAAGCTTCTGCATCCGGCGCCGGCGATCGCGGTGGTGTTCCTGATCGCGCTGCCCCTGGCGCTGACCTGGAGCCCGTCGCGGTCCGGTGACGACGATGACGGCGGTGGCGGCGGTGCCGCGATGTCGGACGGCGGCTCGGGTGGCGGCTCGGTCGCCCGCGAGGCAGCGCCGGTGCCCGACCAGGCGGCCGGAGGCGCCGAGCCCGCGATGGTGCTGCCCCCGGCGGACCGCGGCTTCGCGCCCGGGCGCAGCAACCGGAAGATCGAGCGCACGATCGGGCTGGAGCTCGAGATGCCGGTCGACGACATGCCGCGCGTGGCCGAGCAGGTCACCGCCGTGACGAACCGGCACGGCGGGTTCGTGCTGAGCTCGTCCGTCTCGACCGGCGAGGACGGGGCGGGCGGCGACTTCGAGCTGCGGATCCCGTCCGCGCGGCTGCGGCCCGCGCTGCGCGACCTGTCGGCGCTCGCGGACGTGCGCAGCCAGACCCAGAGCGGCCGCGACGTCACGCGCGAGCACGTGACGGCCAGGGACCGCCTCCAGGCGGCGCGCGCCGAGCGTCGCAGCCTGCTACGCAGGCTCGAGAACGCCGCCACCGACGAGGAGGCGGAGGCGATCCGCGTGCGGCTCGACCTCGTGGCCGGCGAGATCAACGGCCTGCGCGGCCAGCTGCGCGACCTCAGGCTGCGGACCGACTACGCCGTCGTGACGCTGAGCCTGCTCGGCGCGGGCGGCGACGAGGACGGCGGCGGCGGAGCGGGCGGCTCGTTCGACGACGCGCTGGGCGACGCCGTCAATCTGCTCGTGGGCGTTGCCGGCGTGCTCGTGAGGGTCCTCGCGGTCGCGCTGCCGCTCGGCCTGATCGCCCTGGCCGGCTGGGTCGCCGGCCGCACCGTCCGGCGTCGCCGGCGCGAGTCCGCGCTGGCCTAGCGCGGGACCGGCGACGCGGCTGCCGAGCCTGCGTATCCTCGTCGTTGTGCCCGCAATCACCGCGACCCACTTCACGGACCCTGCCTG
>DASQTS010000228.1:0-9408 GCA_035641775.1 Thermoleophilaceae bacterium | reverse complement strand
GCGGGAGCTCGAGCGCCCGCAGCTCGTGCCAGACCGGTTCGAGCACGCCCTGTCCGGCGGTGCGCAGGATGAGGGCAAGGTCGCGCGGCTCGTGCGAGAGCCGTCCGGGGCGCTGCTCCTCCACGAGCGACTCCGACTGGTCCGCGAACAGCGGCTGGCGCTCCCACAGCGAGACGATGTCCTCGATCGGCATCGCCTCGATCCAGGACGCCAGCTTCTCGTCGGCCTCGGCCCGCTGAACACGGAGGGGCCCTTCCTCAATGCCCGCCGTTGCGCCCACCAGGACGACGGCGGAGAAGGACTCCGGCGCGCGCAGCGCAGCCCTCAGAGCGAGTCTTCCTCCCAATGAGTACCCCACGAGCACGCGGGCACCCGAGGACAGGATCTCGCCGATCCGCCCCTCGAAGGAGTGCTCGGCGTGGTCGAGGAGCCTGCTCGGATAGCGTTCCGGCAGGAGCTCCGCGACCGGCCGCCAGGCGTCGCCACGCTGCATGAAGCCCGGGATGAAGAGCACCATCGCTCCCCCATGATCCCGATCAACCGCACCTACGCGCCGCTCCAGGCCTTCGTCGAAGAGCTGTTCCGCTGCGGCGTGCGCCACGCGATCACCTCGCCGGGGTCGCGCAACGCGCCGATCGCGCTCACGCTCGCGTCGCAGGAGGGCATGGAGGCGGTCTCCGTGCTCGACGAGCGCTCGGCCGGCTTCGCGGCGCTCGGGATGGCCAAGGCGAGCGGCCGCCCCGTGGCGATCACGTGCACGTCCGGGACCGCCGCCGCGAATCTGCACCCGGCGGTGGTCGAGGCGCACGAGTCGCGTATCCCGCTGATCGTGCTGACCGCCGATCGGCCGCCGGAGCTGCGCGAGGTAGGCGCCGGCCAGGCGATCGACCAGATCAAGCTCTACGGGGCTGCGGCGAAATGGTTCGTGGAGGTCGGCACGCACGAGCCCGGCCGCGAGACCGCCATCCACCACCGCGCGCTCGCCTGCCGCGCGTACTGGACCGCGGCGGGCGGCCGCCCCGGCCCGGTGCACCTGAACTTCCCGCTGCGCGAGCCGCTGGCCCCGATGCCTGAGGAGCCCGCGCTCGATCCCGCCGACTGGGCCGGCCGCACGGACGGGCGACCGTGGACCGAGCTGCGCGAGCACGCCAGCGCGCCGCACTCGGACGACGTCCACGAGGTGGCTTCCCGCATGGCTGCCGAGCCGCGCGGGGTCATCGTGTGCGGGCCGATCGGCGAGGAGATCGCCGACTCCGCAGCGCGGCTCGCCGCCGAGACGGGCTGGCCGCTGCTGGCGGAGCCCACCTCGGGAGTCCGGTGCGGCGACCACGACCGCTCGCACGTGATCGCGCACTACGACGTGCTGGTCCGAATCCCGGACTTCACCGGCCGGCACCGGCCTGGCCTGGTGCTCCGGGTCGGCGACATGCCCACGTCGAAGCCGCTTCGCGCGTTTGTCGCAGAGTCGTCACAGATCGTGGTTGATCCGCATGGTGCTTGGCACGAACCTACGCGCAGGGCCGAGCTGGTGCTCCACGCGGCAGCCGGGCCGACGCTGCACGCGCTCGCGGGCGCGGTCGAGATGCGCTCGGAGGGCGGGGGCACCGCGCGGGACGCGGGCTGGCTCGCGAGCTGGCGGGAGGCGGATGCCAAGGTCTGGTCGGCCGTGGTGCAGGCCCCGGAGGACTTCGAGGGCCGGATCCTCGCCGCGATCGAGCCCGGGCTGCCGGAGGAGGCCGTCGTCTGGGTGAGCTCCTCGATGCCGATCCGCGACGTGGAGGCCTACTTCCCCCAGACGTCGAAGCGGCTTCGCTTTCTGGCGAACCGCGGCGCCAACGGCATCGACGGCGTCGTCTCGTCGGCCATGGGGGCCGCGATAGCCAGCGGCCTGCCGACCTGGCTCCTGACCGGCGAGCTCGCGCTTCAGCACGACGTAGGCGGGCTTCTTGCCGCCCGGCGGGCCGGCGTGGACCTCACCATCGTCTGCCTGAACAACGGCGGCGGCGGGATCTTCGACTTCCTGCCCGTCGCCGAGCACGCCGATCCCGCCGCCTATGAGACTCACATCGCGACCCCGTCAGCCGAGGTCGACCTGGCGGCGCTCTGGCCTGGGCTCAAGGAGCACCGGACGGACCGCCACCGGAACGTCCCGCTCCACCGTGAGCTGGTGGAGCGGGTCGCCGAATCCCTCTAGCTAGACGCCGAAGCCGTGGCGATCGATCTTGCGGTGGTAGCGCTCGCCGGCCTTGCCGCCGCCCATCGCCGCCAGCAGCGTGAGGACCACGACGGCGACAAGCGCAATCGCGGCGCCCGCCGTCAGCGAGCCCTCGTCGACCGGGATTCGAGGCAGGTTCAGGTTTTCGAAGATGTTGTACTCCGAGCCGAACAGGGCACCCGCCACGGCGAGCACGATCGTCACGATCAGGCCGATCGCCCAGGTGCCGAAGCCCTGGCGTCCGCCGTCGAAGCGCGACATGCGCCCGCTGACGTAGCCGCCGCAGTAGTACGCGATCGCGAGCGTCAGGATCAGCAGGATTCCGCCCACGATGCCGATCGTCTCCGCGTTCGAGTTCGCCTCGGACTCGCTCACCTCGCTCAGCCCGAAGGCCGTGCCCGCGGCGCTGAGAATCGCGAGCAGTATCGCGGCCGTGCCGATCGCGACCAGCCAGCCGAAGAACGCGGCGCCCCAGTTGAGGCCGCCGTACTCCTCGCGCTGCCGCGTGCGCACGTCGCGTGCGGCCTCGCGGCCGCGCACGCCTGTTGCGGCGCGATCCCTCTCGAACCGGCCCTCGTCGACGGTCCGCTCGCGGGTCGCCGCGGGACGCTCCGCCGTCGCAACCGCTCCGCGATCACGATCGTCGTAGCGATCGTGGCCATTCTTCTTAAAGCGCTCAAACATGCCCTGCTGGTACCCCCCAAAAGGGGTCCGGAAACGCCTTATGGGGTGGCCGGCTCGCGGCCTTCGCGGCCCTCCGGTGCCGGAACCGATGGCGCTACGCCACTCCGAAGCCGCGGGTACCTGTCGCCTCCCCAGAGCAGCGGCGGCTGCACGAAGCAGGGCGGCTCGGCCTCCTCGCCCTCACCCTCCGGGTTGCGCTGCTCGCCGCCGTTCGGACGGCAGTCGAAGCTCTCGATCACGCCAAGCGGGATCGCGCGGTCGTAGGCATTCGGGGCCGGATACGCGTTTGCGCGCTCCCAGTGCGGCCGCGTGGGCCTGCGCCCGAACGAGCGGCCGTCGATGATCGCGATCTGCGGCAGGTAGTGCTCCACGCCCGGACGGCCCTCGTAGCCGCCCTCGCCGTTGCCGGCGAGCGCCGTGCCGCCGACGGTGATGAACTGGGCCACCTGCCCGCGGGCGAAGCTCAGGTACGAGAGGATCGGGTTGAGCTCCGGCATGAACACGTGGGTCGCCTCGAGCACCGGCTCGGCGCCCTCGAGGAAGCGCTCGGCGGCCGGGATGCCGCGCTCGCCGGCGCGCACGAGCGGGCCGATGTTGCGGAACAGCTTCTCGAGGTCCGGCGACAGGTCGCCCAGGTCGCGAAGCGTCGGCGCCAGGTCCCGGGCGGGCTCGCGCAGGTCGCGCACGAGCGGGTCGGTGTTGCGTGCGAAGGCCTCGAGCCGGCGCACGGTGGAACGCGTCTCGCGCAGGAAGGTCGGGAAGACCTGGAACGTCTCGGCCAGCGCGTCGTCCCGCGACGCGAGCGCGCCGAAGGTGGCCTCTCCGCCCGTGATGAGGCCTCGGAGCTGGCCGTCCTCACGCGAGATCGCGTCGAACACGCGCCCGCTGTCGCGAACTAGGCGGCGCAGGGCCACCTCGTGCTCAGCCAGTGGCCGCAGCAGGTCCGCCCCACCCTCGAAGAAGGGCGCCGCGTTCCCCAGCGAGTCGCTGAAGTCGCGCGCGAACCTGCCCGACGTGACGATTCCGGCCTCATGCAGCCACTCCTGGAACGCGTCGCGCGTCTCCGGATCGAATGTCTGGAAGATCTCGTCGAGCTCGACCGTGCCGTCTACGTTCGCGCGCGCGAGCGTCCCGCCGTCGTCGAGCGGCTTCGCCTTCGGCGAGCCGGGCGTGATCTCCACGTAGGTCTCGCCGAGAAGGCTCTTCTGGCGGAGGATTGCGCGGCTGTCGCGGCCGATCGGCGCGAACCGGTGGTCGATCTCGATCTCCACGATCGTGGTCCGGCCGCCCTTGCCGAGCTCCTTGGCCTTCACCTTCCCCACGTTCACGCCCGCCAGCCGGACGTCGGCCTCCTTGACGAGCAGGGAGGCCTCGGGGAACGCCGCCTTGAAGCGGTAACTCTCCGGCTTGAGCGGCAGCGTTCCTCCGAACGCGGTCCACAGGAACAGGAGCAGCGCAGCCACCGAGAGCGTGAAGCCCACCATGGCGGCGATCCGCCCGATGCTTGGCGGGTTCTTGTTCACGGGAGCACGTCCCCGAGCTCGGGAATCGGAAGAATCGGGAGGCCGCCGCCGCTGCCGGGCGGCGGGGTGGTCGGCAGGTTGTTGAAGTTGCAGGAGCCGAACTGCGTTGCGAGCAGCTGGTCGACGGCGCTCGTGCCCTCGGACCCGGTGGCCCCCAGCAGCTGCTCCGCGAGCGCGGGATTGCTGGCGCCGAGCTCGGCCAGGACGCCCTGGACGATGCCCGTGACCGCCGACGCTGGCAGGCCGCAGATCGTGACGCGGCGCCACGGTCCCTGGCCGTCCGCCGTCGAGAACAGCGAGACGCCGTTCTGCGCCGTCCACGCGAGCCAGTAGAGGAAGCCCTCCTGGCGCGCGCGCTGCTCGGGGATCGACTTGCCGTCGAGCCCCTCGGCCCCGCCTGGGTTGTAGGCGCCCATGTTGAAGAAGCGGTTGAGCCCGCGGAACGACTTCGTCAGGTTGGGCATCGCCTTCGCCGTGCCGGTCGCGGCCACGCGCAGGTCGTCCGTCCACGGCCGCGCGGCCCGCACGAACGGGCGGATCTCCTCGCGGATCACCGGCTCGGTCTGGCGCAGGAATGGGATCACAGCCTCGTTGGTCTCGTCGAGCTTCCGGATCGGCTCGCGCAGCGACTGGAGCGACGAGCGCAGCACCGGCGCGAACTCGAGCACCTCGCCCAGCGCGCGCTCGGACGCGCGCAGGGCGCCGGGCAGGCGCTCCACGGATGTGGCGACCGCGTCGCTCTCGCTCGCGAGCGCGTCGAACACGGCGCCCGAGGCGTTCACGAGCCGCCTGATCTCCTGCGGGTGGCTGCCCACCTCGTCCATCAGCACGCCGTAGTCGTGGATCAGTCGCTTGAGCGCGTCGCGCCGCCGCGCGCTGGCGCGCGTGACCTTGGCGAGGTCCTTGTGGATCGGCTCGAAGCGCCGGAAGACCTCCCGCAGGTCATCGCCGCGCCCGTCAAGCCCCTTCCCGGCGCCCGCCACGAGCAGCTTCAGGTAGGGCCGCGTGTCCTCGTCGAGCGCGGAATAGATCTCGTCGGGGTCGATGTCGGGCAGCGAGTTCCCGACCGGGATGCGCGAGCCCTCGGCGAGCGGCTTGCCGCGGCCCGGGTCCACCTCGATGAACATGTCCTTCAGGGCGGTCTTCGGGCGCAGCATCACGGAGGCGTCCTGGCGGATCAGGTTCTCGTACTCGCGCTCGATCTCGAGGCCCACGACCGCCACGCCGTCTTCCAGCTCCACGCTCGCGATGCGGCCGACCTCCACGCCGGCCACGCGGACGGTCTGGCCCTGTCCCGGCTGCACGGCCTGGGCGTTCGCCAGCTCGACCTCGAGCTTCTTCGGCGTGTCCTCGACGAGCGGGAAGCGCAGGTCCTGCTGGCTCAGGATGTAGACCGCCGTCGCCACGCCGAGGATCAGCAGGCCGACGATCGCCAGGAAGTCCACGAGGTGCTTTCGGATGGCCGTCCTCACGGCGTCCCTCCGAAGAGCGTGGCCGGGCCTCCCGGGGCGGACAGGTTCGGAGGCTCCTGCGTCTCGCAGGGCACGTCCGGGCGGTGCGGCGGCGGAACGTTGGGGTTGACCGGCGCGCCGGGCTCGATCTCGCCGGCCGCCAGCTTGAACGGGGCCACGCCCTGGACGTGGAAGACCGGCGTATTGGCGTCGTTCACGCGGCTCTCGCCGGCGAGCCCGACGAAGCTGCGGTTGATCTGCTCACGCACGGAATGGCCGGAGTTGCCCTCCTCGATGCTCGGTATCTCGTCCTCGGCCCACGGCACGAGCACGCGGTTCGTGCACGAGGACAGCGCCCGCATCTGGTCCAGGAAGGGGATCAGCCGGGTGTTGAGGAGCACGAGGTTCGGCACCGCCTGGCGCAGGTCGGCGGCGAGCCCCTTCAGCTCGCTCTCCTGCACGAGGAAGCGCGCCTGCCGCATCCACGGCGTCGCGGCTGCGAGCGCCGGCGCGGACGAGCGCACGCCCGGTAGCGCCTCGCGCGAGAAGGTGCTGAGCGTGGGCAGCGCGGCATTCAGCTCTCCGAGCGCCGGATAGCCGACCTTCAGCGTGTCGCGCAATGCCGGGATCGCGGCCTCGAGCTGCGTGTCGGCGCTCGCGATCGCGCCGGCCGTGGTGTTGAGGTCGGTCACGAGCTCGCGCAGCGTCCGCGGGTTGGCCGACAGCGCGGCGAACGTCTTCTGCTGGCCACGCAGGAGGCGCTGGATGTCGCGCTCGGGCTCGAGGCCGAGCAGCGCGTCGTTCGTGAGCGCGGCGTAGCGGTAGGCGGGCTCGAAGGAAGGCACCGCGCGGTTGAACGCGCGCGCGCCGCCGCCCTGGAGCGCGACGGTGCCGTACTCGTGCAGGAAGGTCTGGAGGTCGCCCCGCACGTCCGTGTCGAGCGTGTCCAGGATGTCCGGGAGCGTGACCGTGGTGGCGGTCTGGGTCACCGGAACCGTGGAGCCATCGTCGAGCTCGTCCCCCGACGGCGAGCCGGGCTCGATGTCCACGAAGAAGTTGCCCTCGAGGAAGATGCGCGAGCGGATCTGAAGCCGCGCGTCCTCGTGCAGCGGAAGCGCGTCCTCGCGCAGCTCCATCGTCACCTCGGCAGCGCCGCCGCCCTCCTTCGACTCGACCTTCGTGACCTTGCCGACTTCCACGCCGGCGATCCGGACGGGCGAGCGCACCTTGAGGTTCTCCACGTCGCGGAACAGCGCCTTGAGCTCGTACGGGTTCGCGAACGGGTTCGCCTTCGTGAAGCCGAAGTAGGCGAGCAGGACGATCACGGTGATTGCTAGGACGCCGGCCTTGAAGACGCTCACGGCACGTCCTCCAGGTGGTCGATGCCGAGCTCGCGTGACTTGTAGGTGCCGCCGGTCAGGACCGGCGTGTCCGGGTCGACCACGACGTGGCTGCCGCCGCCGACGAAGCCTCCGCTCGAGGAGTCCGGCGGGTAGCGCGGGTCCGTCACGAGCCTGTCGGGGTAGCCCGTCTGGCCGCCCTGGCAGTCCGCCCGGCCGTTGGAGTCGACGGCCGGGCCGCCGAACTGCGTATGGAGCGACTGCTGCACCGGGGTGCCCTGCGGGTCCTTGTCCGTCGGCACGTCGACCGGACGGGTGGACTCCGTCGAGCCGAGGGTGTTCTCCTGCGTCGCGCCGGCGAGCTTCGCGAGAATCCGCTCGCTGGTGCCGCCGGCCACCACCGAGGACTGGTGCGTGCCGAGCGGGTTGAAGAAGTAGACGAGGTAGTTGCAGACCGTCTGGTACGGCGCGACGAACCTGATCAGCGGCCGGGTGAGCTCGACGCCCTTGCGGAGGTCGCGCAGCGCGAGCAGCGTGGTCGGGTTGTCGCCGAGCTCCTCGACCGCCACGAACAGGCTCTCGAGGTCCTCTCCGAGCGCCGGGGTCTGCCGGAACGCCGGCACCCCGGCCTGGAGGGCGTCGTTCACGAGCGGCAGCGTGCGCGGGAGCTGTGCGGCGCCCGGCTGGAGGTCGCGCGACACCGCCGCGAACCGCGCGAGGAAGGGCGTCTGCACCCGGAACGACTCGGTGGCGGCGGACAGCGTCTCCGGGCTCTCCTCGATCGTCTGGCGGAGCGCCTCGGGATCGCGCGACATGGCCGCGAAGGTGGTCGCCATGTCGCCGAACCAGCGCGCCTGCAGCTCGGCCACGGGCGCCGCCTCGGCGGCCGCCGCGCCCAGCGCCGGGAAGAAGTTCCGCAGCTCGGTGTCCGGGTCGGAGAGGTTCTCCATCACCGGCAGCAGGTAGCGCGTGAACGGCTCGAGCTCGCGGATGACCGTGTTGATGTCCCGCCCGCGCCCCGCGATCGCGTTCCCGAAGCCCTCGATCGAGCTGCGGGCGTCGTCGCGGGTCTCCGGCTCGAAGGTCGAGAGCACGTCCTCGAGCTCGGGCGAGCCCTCCCCCGTGTTCCGCAGCGGGATCGTGTCGCCGTCCTGGAACGTGCGACGGGCGCGGCCCGGGATCAGCTCCACGTACTTGAGCCCGAGCGCCGAGCGCGGACGCACCGACAGCGTTGAGTCCACGGACAGCGGCTCGACCTGCTTGTCGAGCTTGAGGTCGAGCATCGCGATCGCGCGCTCTTCCCCGTCCACCTGGCGGCGGACGCTCCTGATGTCCTCGACGATGCCCACGCGGAATCCGCCCGCGCGCACCTCGTTGCCCTTCACGAGCTTCGCGCCGTTCGGCACCTCGGCCTTGAGCTGGTAGCTCGGGACGAACGGAAGGCCGGTGTTGGCGCTGTACGAGATGAACACGGCCACGATCGCCACCAGCACGGTCACCGCCCCGATCAGGACCGGGCTGGCTCCGAGCTGTCGGGACGCGCGCCTCATTCGCCGAGCAGGAAGTTGAGGGCGGTCTCTTCATCGGTCGGGGCGGCGGCCTTCGGGGCGGCGGCCTTCGGGGCCGCGGCCGCCGAGGCCGAGCTGTGGGCGTGCGTCTCGGTCGGGTCGGGCGTCGTCACGCCAGGTTGCGTCGGGCCGAGGAACTGGTTGCACTCGGCGAGCAGCTCGGGGCTCGGCTTCGTGGTGTACGGCGAGCACTCGTTCACCATCACGCTCAGCCGGAGGACCTTCCCCACGTCGTCGAGCGCGTTCGTCGAGAGCGCCTGCCAATAGAAGTAGTTCCAGACGGCCTCCATGCCGGTGAAGCCGGCGCGGCTGCTCGTGGTGTGCGTCTTGTCGCCGGCGGGCGGGCCCGTCTGGGCGGCGCGCTGGTCCGGCTCGACCGCGCGGCGGCGGTCGTCGATCGTCTCGAGGAACTGGCGGAGCGGCTTGGCCGCGCCGGGGATCGCGTCGGCGAGACGGCGCAGCTCCATGAGCTCCTCCATCGTCTTACGGACGGCGCGGCGGCCGACGACCGACATCTCGCCTAGTGACTCGAAGGCCGGGAGCCCCTCGGCGGTGAACGGGCGCAGGCGGGTGAGGAAGGTGTCCAGCTCGTCCGAGGCCGATTCGAGGTCCTGCAGCACAGGCGTC
>DASQTS010000227.1:0-5304 GCA_035641775.1 Thermoleophilaceae bacterium | reverse complement strand
ACGACAACGACGACCACGACCACGAGCTCCGCGCCTGAGGCGAGGGCGGCTGGTACAAGACTCCAGGCGCGCTATCGCTTCTGGCGACGGAAGCTCAGGCGGCATGAGGTGTGGTACGGCCGCAACCTCGTGCGCGCCGCCACCAGCGACGACCGGGCCCCCACGGCCGTTGAGCTGCGGCGTTCGATCCGGCGGATGAAACGCCGTTTCACGCGCTGGTCGCGGACCTACGAGGGCCGGGCGGTGGTGCACCGCATCAAGGTGCGTCGCATCCCCGACTGGGGCCGTGCGCACCTGCGCTCGATCGCATGGTGCGAGTCGCGGAACAACCCTCGCGCCGTGAGCCCGGCCGGATACCGCGGGCTCTACCAGTTCAGCTTCAGCACCTGGCGTGTGGTGGGCGGTTGGGGAGACCCCGCCGCCGCGCCGCGGTCTGAGCAGACCTGGCGGGCCTGGATCCTGCTGAGCCGGCACGGTTCCGGCCACTGGCCGGTCTGCGGCTAGCCGGAACCGCGCAAGCCGCGGCCGCGGCGGGTGCGCGAAGCATGCGCGCCCGCCGCGGAAGCCGCAGCTCAGTTACTGGCGGCGCGGCTCCTCGACCTGCTCGTCGCGCACGATTTCGCCGTGTTCGTCGCGCTCGAAACGCCGCTCGCGCTCCACGCCGGGCTCGCTCGTGCGCTCGTAGTGCTCGACGCTCTGGTCGGAGCCGCCCGTGTCGCGGGCGCCGGTCGCGCCCGCGGCGGTCGCGCCGGTGGTGGAGCCCTCGCCGGTGGTGCCTCCACCGGTCGTGCCGCCCTCGGCGCGCCGGCGGTCGAACTCGGCCGCGGCCTCGTCCGGATCCGCGTCCGGGTCCTTCTCCGCTGCCTCGATGTGCCGCTCGCGCGCCTCGCGGTGCTGCTCCTCGGCGCTCGCCTGACGCTCGCGCGCCAGCGCCTCCTGACGTCTCGCCTCGGCCGCTTGTGCATCCGCCTCAGCACGCGTCTTGTCCGCCTGCGCGCTGCCGATTTCCGCCTCGCGGCGGATCTCCCGCGCCTCGACGCGGCGTGTCTCGTGACGGCGCTCGCGTCCCTTGCGCCCGAGGAACCACAACAGCGCCAGCAGAATCAGGACGCCAATGACGATGGCGATGATCACTCCGGTGTCCATTCCTGTACTCCTCCCCTTCTGGGTTCTAGGGAGGCGTACCCACCCGGACGGCCCCGTACGCCTACTTTGCCGCCTTCTCCTCTTCCTCTTCCTCGACCAGCTCGCGCTTCAGGACCTTGCCGGTCGCGTTGCGCGGGAGCTCGTCGATGAACTCGATCTCGCGCGGCACCTTGAAGCGCGCGAGGTTCTTCTTCACGTAGCCCTTCAGCTCTTCCTCGGTGGCCTTCTTGCCGCTCTCGAGCACGACGAACGCCTTCAGCCGCTGCCCGAAGTCCTCGTCGTCCACGCCGACCGCGGCCACGTCGTTCACCGCGTCGTGGCGTGAGAGCAGGTCCTCGACCTCCTTCGGGAAGACGTTCTCGCCGCCCGACACGATCATCTCGTCGTCGCGGCCCTCGACGAAGAGGCGGCCTCCGTCGTCGAAGCGACCGACGTCGCCGGTGGCCATGAGGTTGCCGATCACGTCCTTCGAGCCGCCGCCGGTGTAGCCCTCGAAGAGCATCTCGTTGCCCACGAAGATCCGGCCCGTCTCGCCGGCCTTCACCTCCACCCCGTGCTCGTCGTAGAGCTTCAGCACGGTCCCGCGCGGCGCGCGGCCCGCCGTTCCCGGCGCCGCCCGCATGTCGGCCGGCGTCGCGATCGACGCGAAGGCCACCTCCGTCGAGCCGTAGAGGTTGTAGAGGTTGTCGCCGAACGCGTCCATCCAGCGGTTCGCGAGGTCGCCGGTCAGGGCGGACCCGCTCGCGGCGGTCACCTTCAGCGTCGACAGGTCGTACTTCGAGCGCGTCTCCTCGGGCAGGTCGAGGATGCGCTGCATCATCACGGGCACCACAGCGAGCGCGTCGGCGCGCGAGCGCGCGACCTCGGCGAGGCACGCCTCCGGGTCGAACTTGCGGCGGAGGACGCTCGTGGTGCCGAGGAACAGGCCGAGCGAGAAATGCGCGAAGCCCCACGAGTGGAACAGCGGCGCAGCGACGTGGATGACCATCCGGCTCTTCAGCGGGATCTTCGACAGGTAGGAGACGACCGGGTCGAGCGACTGCGGGTTTCCGCGCGACGCACCCTTCGGCGTGCCGGTCGTGCCGGAGGTGAGGATCACCGCGCGGCCCTCGCGCTCGGGCGGGACCACGGCGCTCGGCTCGCCGGCCTCGAGGAGCTCGTCGAGCGTGGTGTCGTCGCAGCTCGGCGAGTCGTGCCATGCCACGAAGCGCCTGCGCCGCTTGCCCGCGTCCTCGAGCAGCTCGGCGAACTCCTCGTCGTAGATGATCGCCTTCGGCTTCTCACGGTCCACCACCTCAGTGAGCTGCGGGCCGGCGAACGCGGTGTTGAGGTAGAGCGCGTCGGCGCCGAGCTTCGACAGGGCAATCGTCGCCTCGATGAACCCGCGGTGGTTGCGAGCCATGATGCCCACGCCGTCGCCTTCGACGAGGCCGGCGTCGGAGAGCGCGTGCGCGAGGGCGTTCGTGCGCTCGTCCACCTCCCTGAAGCTGAGCGTGCCGAGCTCGTCGACGATCATCGTCTCGTCCGGGAAGCGCGCCGCGAGCGAGATCGCGCCGGCGGCGGGGCTGCGTCCCCACTTCTGGAGCGTGCGGAGGACGCCCCACAGCCGGTCTGGCCGAATCGGCCGGATGATCCCGGCCTCCGCTAGCACGCGCACGCTGCCCAGCTGGTAGGCGATGTTGCCCGGCAGGCTCCTGGTCGTCTCGTCGCCCGACACGTCTTCGCGAACCTCCTCGTCCTCGAGCTCGAGTGCCAGATTCTGAAGGGTTCGCTCGAGCGTGCGGGCCACCATCGGCGCGCCGAGGCGGTCGGCGACCGTCCCGAGCAGCCCCGGAGCGTCCCACGAGAGCCGCAAAGTGACCTGCGTCCTGCCGTCGTCGGCCTCGCGCAGGCGCCAGCGCGCGCGGTGGTCGATCCCCGTGATGCTGGTCCAGGCCATGTCGCCCGGCTCGTCGCATTCCACGATCTCGATGAGGCCGCCGAGATCCGCCGAGCCGACGCGCATGCGGAGTGCGTAGCGCGCGCCAAGGCCCTCCTCCTCATTCTTGCGGTCGAGCCTCGTGAGCCCGTGCCAGAAGCCGTCATAGGTGTCGGGTCGCGAGATGAGCTCCCAGATCTCCTCGCGCGAGGCGTCGATCCGTATGTCGCGCTGGACGCGCATCAGCCGAGCACCGGGAGCGCGCGCTCGTCCGCAAGCGCGGTGAGGGTCGTCTGCATGCGGTCGACGATCTCGTCGTAGGCCTCGTTCACGTCCATCTTGGTGACGTCGATCGGCTCGAGCACCTCGATCGTCAGCTTCGCCGGCAGCGGGAGGTGGCCGAGCATGTCGCCCACGTTCAGGCCCCACGGCAGCGCGAGCGACACCGGCAGCACCTTCAGGCGGAACATGCGATCGAGCCCGAGCAGCTTCGCGATCCGCTCGCCGCGAGACAGGAACAGCGCCGTCTCCTGGCCGCCGATCGCCACGACCGGCACCAGCGGCACGCCCCTCTCCTTCGCGAGCCGGATGAACCCCTTGCGGCCGCCGAAGTCCACGCGCGCCGAATGCCAAGTGGGCCGGTGCACCTCGTAGTCGCCACCGGGGTAGACGAGCAGCGCCGCACCCACGTCGAGCGCACGCTCGGCGTTCTCCGGCGTGGCGGCCACCGTGCCGTACTTGCGCAGCGAGGCGAGCCACGGCATCGACAGCACAAGGTTGTGGGCGAGCTGGTGGAACTTGCGCTCGACGCCGAAGTAGGTGCTGAACGCGAGTGTGAAGACGTGCGTGTCAGGCGTGACGTTGCCGCCGGAGTGGTTGCCCACGAGGAGGACCGGCCCCTCCTCCGGGATGTTCTGGAGCCCGCGCACCTCGGAGCGGAAGTAGAGGCTCGCCAGCATCCAGAGGCCGGGAAGCGTCTCGCGGATGTAGTCCGGGTCGCGCTCGTCGAGGTCGGCGGCGGGCACGCGCCGCTGCGCCTCCTCGGCTATCGCCGCGATCACCCGCCCCGCGACCTGGGCGAGCGATGCGGCGCGCGAAGGAGCGTCGGCAGGCACGGCTCCGTTGGAGGAGCCGCGGGCGGTCGAGGTGCTCATGCCGCGCGCCTCCGGGGCGCGGGAACGATCTGCGGCCAGGTAGACGGCGGGCCGGGCGGCCGGCCGATCTTGTGCGGCTCGCCCTTCGGCAGCCCGTCGAGCAGCGCACGCAACTCGGGGCGCTGAAGCTGCTCGGCGACGGTGCGGTCGGCCGTGTCGATGACCTGCTGGCGGCGCTCCGCGCTCATCCAGTTGATGCCCATTGCGGCGTGGTCCTCGGCGGTCGGCTCGATGACCGCGACCTCCGTGCCGAAGCGGCGGACCTTGCGCTCCTCCCTGAGCAGCCGGTTGCGCGACGCGCGGCGCGTGAAGGCCGGGATGATGTCAAGGGCCCGACCGAGGCCGCCGGAGCCCTCGGCCTGGCTCGTCAGCGGGTTCAGGCAGATGACCAGGTCGAGCCCGCGGCCCGCCACGAGGTCGAGGTTCGAGGCCGAGCAGACGCCGCCGTCCACGAAGCGGCGGTTGCCGATCTTGACCGGGCGGTAGAAGCCGGGGATCGCGCACGAGGCGGCGACCGCGTCCGGAAGGTCGGCGCGCGGGGAGCCGACGCGCCCGAACGGGGTGCGGCGGCCGGTGCCGTAGTCACACGCCACGGCCCAGTAGTTCGGGTGGTCGACCCAGCCGCTCGGCACCACGCGGCTCACGGTCTCCTTGAGCGAATCGGTTGACACGAAGCCCGACGGCAGCCAGCCGGCGATCATCTGGAGCGGCGTGTGGCGCAACGGATTCGACAGCGCCGTGAACGCCATGCGCAGCGAGCCCGGGCCGAGCGCGGGCAGGCCACGGTGAACCCTGAAGACCGCGCCGGCCGAGCGGTCCGCCTCCGCGGCCGGCCGACCGTCGGGGCCCACGAGCCCGTCGAACACCTCGCCGCGCGAGTGGGCCACCATGAACCACGGGGGCACGCCGGACGCCACCAGCGCTCCGATCATCGAGCCGGCGGAGGTGCCGACGATGTACTCCGCGGAGCCGGGGTCCCAGTCCGTCTCGCGTGCCAGCGCGCTGAGCCCGCCGACGAGCCATGCGCCGCCGAGCACGCCACCAGCGCCAAGGACCAACCCCACCTTCACAGGGACGCGCTTCCCC
>DASQTS010000226.1:0-2014 GCA_035641775.1 Thermoleophilaceae bacterium | reverse complement strand
GGGCAGGGCAAGCAGGCGGAGATCCTGGGGAACGGCGCCGACGCCGCGCCGCGCGTCGTGGAAGTGATGCGCGAGCTGGGAGTGGCCGGATGAGCGTCCTGGTCCTGGTCGAGCCCGGCGAAGAGCTCTCGCTACAGGCGGTTTCGCTCGCCCGCGACCTGGGCGGCCCGGTCCACGGCTTCTCCACCGCCGACGTGCCCGGGCTCGGGGCATTCGGTCTCGAGACCCTCCATGTCGCGGACGATGAACGCCTTGCCGCGTATGCACCCGCGGCGTGGGCGGCCTGCCTGGAGCAGCTGATCGACCAGCTGAAGCCCTCCGCGGTGGTCGCCGCGGGCACGAACAGAGGCAACGAGGTCCTCAGTCATGTCGCCGCGCGCAGGGATGTTCCCTTCGCCGCCAACTGCGTAGCCGTCGGGAGTGACGGGAGTGTTACGCGAGTGCGATGGGGTGGCTCTCTGTTGGAGGAGGCGCGCATCCACGGGGACGTGAAGCTGCTCACCGTTGCTCCGCATATGGTCGAGGCCACCACGGTCAACGGTGGAGAGGCCGCGGTGGAGCGGATGGACGTGGCGGTGGATGAGGCGGACCTAGTGGTCCGAGTCACCGGTCGGGAGGAGACGCCATCGGCCGGCATCTCGCTCGAGGAGGCCAAGGTGGTCGTCAGCGGCGGGCGCGGCGTGGGCTCGGCGGAGGGGTTCGGGATGCTCGAGGAGCTGGCCGGCCTGCTGAACGCGGCGGTCGGCTGCTCGCGGGTGGTGACGATGGCCGGCTGGCGGCCGCACACCGACCAGGTGGGTCAGACCGGCACGAAGGTGGCGCCCGATCTCTACATCGCCTGCGGCATCAGCGGAGCGACGCAGCACATCGCCGGCTGCAAGGGCGCGAAGAAGATCCTCGCCATCAACAGCGACCCCGAGGCGGCGATCCTCGCGAACGCCGACTACGCCGTGATCGGCGACCTCGCGGAGGTCGTGCCGGCGATCACCGCCGAGCTCAGAAAGGCGCAGGGCTCATAGCCGTAGCGCTGGGAGCGCTCGCGCTCGCTCTGCTGCTGGGCGTCAGCGGCTTTCTGTTTACGCGCCGGGCCAAGCTGCTCGTCGATCTCGTCAAGCTCGGCAAGCCGGCCGACCGCTTCCACGATCCGTCGCAGCGCGTGAAGAACGAGGCCGTGATCGTGCTCGGCCAGAAGAAGCTGCTCCAGCGGCTCGTGCCCGGGCTGATCCACGCCGCGATCTTCTGGGGCTTCCTCGTCCTGTTCCCCACGATCGTCATCGCGATGATCGGCGCGGTGGACAAGGAGTCCACGCTCCCATGGCTCGGGCACCAGGGCTGGTTCGCGCTCATGGTCGACGTCTTCGCCGTGATGGTGCTCGCCGGGGTGATCGGGGCCGTGATCATCCGCAAGGTCCAGCGCCCCGCTCGCTTCGAGGGCAGCCATCTCGGCGAGGCCGACCTGATCCTCGCGCTCATCGCCGGCATCGTCACGACCCTGCTCTGCTGGCACGCGTCGCGGATCGCGCTCGGCCTGAACGAGTGGGACCCGGATTGGTCGCCGGTCTCGAACGCGCTCTCCAACCTCTTCGGCGACGGCGGCGTCACCGAGGTGCTCGAGCGCGTCTTCGTCTGGGCGCACATCCTGATCATCCTCAGCTTCCTCGCGTACCTCCCGCACTCGAAGCACCTCCACATCGCCACGGCGGCCTTCAACGTCTACTTCGGGCGCACGCGCGCGCGTGGACGTTTGGAGCCGCTCCGCTTCGACGTGCCCGAGGAGGAGATGCGCTTCGGCGCGGGCACCGTGCCGGACCTCACCTGGAAGCAGACGCTCGACACGTTCTCCTGCACGGAGTGCGGCCGCTGCCAGGACGTCTGCCCCGCCTGGAACACCGGCAAGGAGCTGTCGCCGAAGCTGCTGATCATGGCCCTGCGCGACCAGGTGTTCGAGGAGGGCCCGAAGCTCGTCCGCGGCGAGGAGGGCTTCGAGCCCTCGCCGCTCGTGCCGAACGCGGTC